>CALKDE010000348.1 GCA_938082955.1 uncultured Pseudomonadales bacterium | reverse complement strand
TAGCACAAGCCTCAGACTTAGAGACATTGGCTGATTCCATCGCCGCTGAACACGTAGGCTCGCCGGACAGGGAGGCTATGGCGTGCAAACTGCTCCTGGGCTAGCGCAACTGACCAATTCCGTCATTACAGGTGCCAAGTTAACGAAGCAATATTCCCCAGTACTGAATTACCAAAATGAACTGGCGCCAGATAGACTCCTCGATTCTGGGCATATTATTTAGGGTAGTTTTATCTAATGCTGCATTTGCAGTTTCACATTAACTACTTTGATTCTGCGACGAATTATACATATTGCCATTGCCTGTCTTGGGCGCTCTAAAAAAGCCTAAACAACCCAATATGCATATATTGTGAGAGCGGTAATTTCACCTTGACCCTGCTATATATCCCCTTTTAATCTCTAATTGTGTAAAACTAAAAGTTCCCAAATACCTGCCGGGCCTTACTACTAAGAAGGTAACTATAGTGATAGAAAGCAAATTGAATGAGAACGCCAAGTGGTTGGCAAAATTCCTGATACACGGCCTGCTGGCTAGTGGCTTTCTTGTTTTTTTGTATACACCAGCCCTAGCCCAAATCCCTGCCGGGTATACCGTTGAACAAGCCGCGCAAGGAGAAATAGTTTATGAGGAACAGTGCGCAGTTTGCCACGGCTATAATCTAGAGGGTTTCGAATTTGTTCCCAGCCTCAGCGGAAACTTCTTCAGTCGCCGGTGGGGGGATAAGCCAATTTCCGATCTGGCGACCAGCCTGCAGCGAATGCCACCGACGCAACCGGGCGGGCTTAGCTCGCCGGCATCTAGCCAACTTATGGCCTTTCTCCTGCAACGCAACGGCGCAGTAGCAGGCGCTACTCCTCTACCGCTGGCAATGGCGGATCTAGTTGGCCTAACTATTCCTGCGCAACCATTAGTTCCGACCGAATTGAATCCGCGCGACCCCAGTTATGACACAAATGGACCCTTGGTTCCTGTAAGTCGGTTAAATAGCATGACTCCGGTTACCGATGCCATGTTATTGAACCCTCCAGCTGATGACTGGTTGATATGGCGCCGTACTCACGAGAACCTAGGGCATAGCCCACTCGCTCAAATCAACAAGGACAATGTCGCAGACCTAGAAGCCGTCTGGACCTGGTCGCTACCGTCCGGTGCAAACATGATGACACCGCTCGTGCATGATGGTGTTCTCTTTGCCTATAGCAATGGTGATGTAGTGCAAGCCATCGATGCGACAAATGGCGATTTATTATGGAGCTACCAGAGAGAGCTGGATAACGGTACCCGGCCCAGTTCAAAGAAAGGGGTCGCAATATTTGATGACAAAATTATTGTCCCCACCTCCGATGCTCACATTCTGGCCCTAGAGACAAAAACTGGCAGATTGCTCTGGGATCATCAAATCGACACCCAAGGGGAAACCGATTTCATGATCAAGTCCGCCCCAATGGTGGTGAATGGCAAAGCGATTATTGGAATGACAGGTCAAACCGCTGTGGCCGGTGGCAATTTTATCATTGCAATCGATCTGAATTCCGGCGAAGAAGCGTGGCGCTTCTACACCATCGCAAGACCAGATGAGCCAGGCGGAAATACCTGGAACAACCTGTCACTTGAGGAACGTACCGGTGGCTCTGTGTGGAACCCTGGCAGTTATGATGCACAGCTGAATCTTCTTTATTTCGGCCCCGCCCCTACCTATGACACCAACTCGCTGAGAGTAAGAAGCGATGCGCCCGGCGTAACAAACGATGCTCTGTATACCAACTCTACCATCGCATTGAATGCCGATACCGGCGAACTGGTTTGGTATTTCCAACACATGCCGAACGATCAGCTCGACCACGATTGGGCTTACGAGAGACAGATCATAACACTGCCAGTTGATGGCGTGATGCGTAAAGCAATTGTCACCGGCGGCAAGGAAGCAATATTCGAAGCGGTGGACGCCGCCACCGGCGACTACTTATTTTCTATAGATCTCGATATGCAAAATGTCATTGCGGAAATCGACCCTCGAACCGGGGACAAGACACTCACTCAACAAGCAGTCCCGGAGCCTGGCCAGGTGCTGGACGGTCTCTCCTTGAATGGCATCTGCCCCGATGCATTGGGCGCGCGCAATATGCAGTCTTCCTCTTACAACCCCGCCACTGGCATATTGTATATTCCCATGCAGGACACTTGCATTAACAACCTCACCGAACGGCGCTGGCAAAAGTATCCCGATGCGTCCACCGATGGCCTTTGGGGAATGGTAAAGGCGATCGACCTAGAAACTCGCGAGGTGATTTGGACAAAGAGACAATTCGCGCCGCCGGCCAGTGGCAATCTCACCACAGATAGTGGCTTGTTATTTAGCGGCTCAGTTGATCGTTATTTCAGAGCTGTCGATCAATCTGACGGCTCTGTGCTGTGGCAGCAGCGATTGGACAATTCTCCCAGCTCCTACCCCATTACCTACCGGGTAGATGGAAAACAGTACGTTGCTGTAGCGACAAACTCAGGGAGTTTCCTCGCCAACAATATGGAACGTACTGCCGGTATAAATAATCCACCAACGGGCGCCACTTTATGGGTGTTCGCGCTACCGTAAAAATGACTTTGTCATAAATCCTGTATTTTTAGTTTACCGCCAAGTGTTTCTGCGTCTCGGTGCAGCCCTCTTAAGGGTATTTAGGTACGCACCCGACAGCCTTTAGCAGGAGAGCCGAACTCCCAAATTTTTGTCCCCCCACCTAACTAATGACATTCGTGTCATTTTTATGTTCAAATCCTCTAAAGAAGATTTTTTAATCCGTAATGTGCGCAATTCGGTTTCATAAACGCACTACTGGGATTGATTAATTGACAGACAATGAGTGATATAACAATGATCGAATATACCAAACAAAACCACGTCGCCACATTTACCCTGAACAATCCTCCGGTAAACGTATGGACGCCACAATTGCATAAAGATTTCTATCAACAACTGCGTACATTTCTTGCAGATGACGACGTTCGCGTGGGTATTCTTACCGGTACAGGTGATCGTGCTTTCAGTGCCGGAGACGATATCAAGACGCCAAGGGTTGAACACGACCTGAAAACTCAGGTGCAGAAACACCTGAACGGGTCCGCAGAAGACGAAGATCTAGAGTACCCGGGCTGGGAACGGGAAATCCTGCGCTTGCCGCGTTACAAACCTATCATCGGTGCGGTAAACGGTGTCTGTGTCGGCCAAGGCCTGGTTTACCTATTGATGCTCACTGATATTCGAATTGCCGCCAGTCACGCAGAAATTGGCTTCCCAGAAATAGCATGGGGTATGGGAGGGGCCGGAGGCGCTACCCGCCTCAGTCGCTTCATTCCCCATACCGCTGCCATGTACATGTTGTTGACCGGAGAAAAACTATCCGCACAACGCGCTCTCGAATACACCCTAGTCAATGAAGTTGTAGAGAAAAAACACCTGATGCCTCGAGCTATGGAGTTGGCGCAGCGTATCGCCAGTCATGAACCCATGGCAGTTAAAGTCGAAATGGAAGCGAGCTATAACTGTATGGACATGTCTCGGAGTGAGGCCTTGAATTATACATCTCACCTGTATCGCTTGCAGCGGCTGGCAGCGCAATCCTTACCCGATCTCGACAAAGAACTAGCAGATAAATAGAGGCACTCTCATGTCGGGCAAAGAAAATAGCACTGATAAAGGCGTGCAACAGGCCGAACAGATCCGAGAAGCTGTCTTTGATGTCGTGCTACCGCAGAACATAGGCGAACTGATAGGACAGATTGCTCAAGAGAAGCCGAATAAGACAGCCTGTTACATTATCGAGAAGCAGCACGGTCTCAGCTACCTTGAGCTGCAGGAAAAGAGTAATCGTCTTGCTGATTCCCTTGAGAAAACCGGCGTAAGAAAAGCCGATCATGTTGCCCTGTTATTACCTAACTCACCGGAGTTTCTGATTTCATGGCTAGCCATTGCCAAGCTTGGGGCGGTAATAGTCCCGGTAAACAATAACTACAAACCTGCCGAACTGGACTATGTTCTTGCTGACTCGAAGAGTAGCTACCTTATTCTTGATGAGAGTTGCCTGTCTTCTTTCCAGGGTATGACACACAGGCCTAATCGCCTTGCTGACTCTCACATCGTGCTGTGTACTGATCAGCAGAACGACAATTCAGTACTAGCTGATTTCAATCAACTGCTTGAAACCGGCGATCCAGATTTCAGTCCGAAACAGCTTGTGTGCCTGGACGACTTGTTGCAAATACAATACACCTCAGGCACCACGGGTTTCCCCAAGGGCTGCATGCAGACGCATGAGTACTGGCTGCTTGCTGCCTTTACCGCGTTGGAATTTACCAAGGATTTTGAGATCGAAAACTGTTTGTCGGTTTTTCCTCTCTTTTACATGGAGGCCCAAATAAAATTCCTACTCTCAGTGGTGAGGGGAGGCACAGTCTATCTGGCTAAGCAGCCGAGTATTTCCAAACTCATGCAATGGATTCGCGACTACGAGATTCATACCTGTACTTTTCATGAAGTGGCCATGAAAGGCATACCAGTAGCAGAAGACGATGCGGTTAATCCGCTGGTGTATGTCAATGCCTTCCAGTACAAGGGTGACAGTCATTCTCAACTCGAGACACGATTTGATGTTGTTGGCCGGGACGCGTTTGCAATGACAGAAATCGGCATGGGTACCTTCGTACCCGCAGCTGCGACCCATATGGTAGGTAGCGGTTCCTGTGGATTGGCTGCCCCTATGCGCGAGTTGAAGATCGTCGATGGCGATGGCGGAGAAGTTGACCAAGGAAAAAGTGGCACGCTGTGGGTCCGTGGCCCTGGACTGTTTCTCGGTTACTTCGAGAAGCCGGAGGCTAACGCGGCTGAATTCAATGGCGATTGGTTCTGCACTGGCGACATTGCCAGGCAAGATCAGAATGGCTATTTCTATATCGTAGGACGCACCAAGGAGATGATTAAGCGAAGTGGCGAGAACATCGCGGCACGAGAGGTGGAATCAGTACTCAGACAATTACCCGAAATTAGTGAAGCCGCTGTCCTAGCAGTTCCAGATGCAATCAGACGTGAAGAGGTAAAAGCGCTACTCATTCTCGCACAGGGCATTTCTCCAGAGCAATGTCCCCCCTCCCTCGTAATAGAACACTGTGCCAGACAACTAGCGCAGTTCAAAGTGCCACGTTATATCGGCTACGTGAAGAACTTCCCTCGCACCCCTTCCAATAAGATTGCCAAGCAACAGATACAGGATCAAGCGGGGGAACCCCGTATCGGGACATTTGATCGCATTGATGATGTGTGGCGCTGACTGCAAACAATTCATCAAAGAAGAAACGCAACGGGACATTAGGCAAAAATAAGAATCAGGGAAAATATTATGGAACAATTAGTCGATCCTTTCTTACTGGCAATTTTCTGGATATGCGTGTTAATTCCATGCGGCATATTTCTACGCAATAGATTCACACTCTTTCAAAAATACCTCGTTCCTTCTTGTCTTATCGCAGGGTTCATCGGCATGATTTTGATGAATCTCGGTCTGGTTGGCGTGCTGTCAACAGAAGGTTGGGCGCCACTAAATTTTTCTACCTTTGCCTCGCTTACTGCAATTCTATTTACGCTTAATTTTACAATGATTGGGTTCAACGCTGGCAAGCCGAGTCAGGGAAGCGGCATGAATAAGGATATGACTCGGGGAGTCATTTGGCTTTCTCTTACGTTTGTCGGTGCCTATGGGGTATTAATCGTAGTCGGTATTTCGGTAATCACCGTCTACAACCTATTAACTAATGCAGGCTTGGAGGCAGCCACCTCTATCAACCTTGTACAAGGTTTTACCGGCGGACCCGCTGGGGCCATGGTTATGGCACAGATCTGGTTAGATAACGCAAGCAATCCCGATGTCACACAAATAATGGATATTTCACCGGATGTTCTAGTAATGGCCGTGAGCTACGGTGCCATAGGTTTTCTTGTTGCTGCGTTTGTCGGTGTGCCACTCGCCAACTCTGGACTGAAGAAAGGGCTTGCCGCACACACCACTAGTACAAAGCTTGACGCATCCTTCGTCAAAGGGGTCATGCCGCCGGAATCGGAAACATCCATGGCAAGGCACACCTTACACCCTGCTAATATCGACACACTAACTTTTCATTTTGCGCTGCTAGGCACAGCGATGTTCTGTACTTGGTGGTTGAGTTATACGCTCAAGCTACTTCTCCCAAGCGATCTCGCCGCACTGGGCTTCGGCCTGATGTACATGTGGGGCATGTGCTGTGCAATTGTTATACGCAAGATCATAGTCGCCCTCAGTTTTGACTATCTTATTGACGACCAACTAATACATAGGATCAATGGCTTGCTGGTAGACTTTCTCATGATCGCTGCGCTCATGGCTGTGCAATGGGATGTGTTGGCCAGATATATAATCCCCTTCGTCATCACGGTTGTTGTCGCCACTGCCGCCCTTTTCTTCTGGTTCTGGATTCCATCTCGTTGGCTGGGCCACAGCGGATTGGAGCGCTTTTTGGTAAATTTTGCTGCATGCACGGGAACGTTAGCTTCCAGCTTGTTGCTTATGCGCATAGTAGACCCCGGTGGCAAATCGCTAGTGCCTGCAGAAGCAGGCTTCTCCCAATTTGCCATGATTCTTCCAATAGCCCCGTTGGCTTTCTTTGTGTTTCCAACACTCGGTGTGCGCACAACATTAAGTACCGTGTTCTTCATCGGATTACTTATCCTGCTGGTATGTGGCACCTTGTTACTTGTTTTGAAAAAAACGGGTTACTGGGGTAATGCCGGCAAGTCAGCTGACTGATCTGTTCGCGGAGAAGATTAATGTCTGAGCTATTTGATGATCGGCAGTGGATGCGGGGTTTTCCACCGGCCGATGAAAACATTATAAGTGCTAGCAAAGGCAATAGCGCGAGTTGGCCGGAGCGACGCTGGTCATTCTCCAATATGCAGCAGCTAGTGCCGACTAAGACAGTATGGCGCGGCACTGGAGTCGCCCGGGATCTCGAAACTAAGACATCGGCCCTCAATGAGCTGCTGATTGATACCGAAGAGGGTAGACAGCTTAGCTGGCAAGAGGCGATCGACGCTACTCACACCGACGGTTTGGCTTTCTTGCACAAAGGCCAGCTAAAGTATGAGGCCTATACCGGCTACTGCGGCCCGCATAATTCTCATCTTATTATGTCTTCTGCTAAGTCTTTTGCGGGACTGTTGGCGGAGATGTTGATAGCAGATGGAAAGGTCGATGAAGACGCCTTTGTGCCGCACTATCTTCCTGAACTGTCCGATACCGCTTGGAAAGACGCGACAGTGCGTCAAGTGATGGACATGCTAATTAGCATGGAATTTCACGAAGACTATTTAGACCCCTCTTCAGATGTTTGGCGCTACCTCAAATCCGGCGGAATGGTTGCCGGAGAGATACCTCAAGAAGAACCGCAGCATCTGGCAGAATACTTGGCGACTGTTAAAAAATCAGGTGAGCACGGGCAGGCATTCGCCTACCGAGAGCCTAATATAAACGTACTCACTTTCATCATACAGCGAGTCCTTGGCTGCGAACTACAGGACATCTTATCCGATGTATTCTGGTCTCATATCGGCGCCGAGCACGACGGCTACTATATGGTTGATCCCGCCGGTTGCTGCACCACGTTTGCCTGTACTCTGCGCGACTTCTTACGGTTTGGTGAATATGTGCGCTTAGGAGTCGGAAAAGGTCTAAATGATGGGCTTATTTTCAAAAAAATCGTTGCAGGCGGCGATCCTGTGCTATTTGCGAAAGCTGGGATTCCAGCAATGAAGGGTTGGTCATACAAGTCGCAATGGTGGGTCCGGCACCAAGCCCAGGGTAACGCTGCCTTAGCTCGAGGAGCCTATGGGCAGATTCTCTATATTGATCCGGCCAATGAGTTGGTTGTTGCCAAGTTTGCCTCCAGCCAATTATCACCGGGATACCTTAATGACCCCATCGTAATGCCAATGATAGATGCCGCTGTCGACTGTATCCTTAACGCGTAGAAACAGAGCGTCGGACACAGCAATTATTTATACGTCGCGACCTAGGTGTTTGATAGTAGTCAGGGGTTTTGTCCACTTGAGTTTCTCAGCAGGAACATCCTGCGCATAGAATGCTCGAAACCAGGCGAGCGATATCAGCTCTGCTACCTGCTCAGGCTTCTTCGCCAACTTTTTGTGGCGCGCAGATTTGCTGATATAAATCTCCCTAAGCAACTCATCCACCATTGCCGACATGGACCAGACCAGCAGAGTTTTTACTTCGGTATTTGCCTTTTGCGCCGCCTCAGCAAAGTGCGATTCAAAATCTTGAATAACTCGCCGGCACCAGTTGTGGTTGTTTTTTTCACGAAAACGTTTGAACGCCGATCTCTCGCGACTAAGCGGTTCGATACAGGCCAGCAGTGCCGCGTTGCGGGCATAGGTAGCGACATAGTAGAGGTTGGATTGGAGAATTTTGTCGAAGGTGTTGCGAGTTTCAATATGAGGACGACCCTCGGACAAAAAAGTAAAGTAGG
>CALKDE010000347.1 GCA_938082955.1 uncultured Pseudomonadales bacterium | reverse complement strand
GCGCACTCGATGTTCTTGATTGTTACTGCGGGCTCGTTAACGCCGAGGACGCAGGCTCCTTCGCAAGGTGCAGGACAAACACGCCCGGTGAATTCTGGAAAGTTATTCGTTTTATGCAATCGATCTAGCGCTTCTTTCCAGCGACCCTTGTAGATCAGATCGTTCCACTCAGGAATTAGATTGTAGACCGGGCAGCCTTCTTCGGATTGGCAAAAGGGCACGCCACAATCCATGCAGCGAGCACCTTGACTGTTTAGGAGTTCATCATTGTGGCTTGTATAAATTTCGTTATAGTCCAGCAATCGGTCCATCGCATTGCGATAAGGCTCGGTCTGACGAGTAAATTCCTTAAATCCTGTTGGCTTTCCCATGTTGCTCTAACCCTTTCTACTAACCTTCTGCAGCTGCGTAGTGCTTGCTACAGAATTATTCTAACTATTTAGTGACTATACCGCGTTGTCTAAAACCCGCTTGTAATCGGTTGGCATGACCTTGGCGAAATGACGCAGGTTCTGTTCCCAATTATCGAGAATGTTCTTGGCTACCGGCGAATCGGTATACAAGAAATGCTTCTTGATCATCGCCTTCAATTCCAGAATATCGTCGATGAAGGCGAGCGGTTCGAGTTCGAAAGTACCGGTATTACACTGTTTAGGGAAATCGTTTTCGGGGTCCCAAACATAGGCGATACCGCCGCTCATGCCAGCGCCAAAATTTCTACCAGTCTTACCTAAGATGACAACGCGACCGCCAGTCATGTATTCACAACCGTGATCGCCGATACCTTCGACGACGGCTACGGCACCGCTGTTTCTTACCGCGAATCGTTCAGCGACGATGCCTCTGAAGTAGGCCTCGCCTGCGGTTGCGCCATATAGATTCACGTTGCCCGCGATCACACTCTCTTCAGCTTTGAAGCTAGAATTCTTCGGAGGATAAACGATGATCTTACCGCCGGAGAGACCCTTGCCGACGTAATCGTTGGCGTCGCCTTCTACTGTTAGGGTAATTCCCTTGGCTAGCCAAGCGCCTAAACTCTGTCCAGCGGAACCATTCAACTTAATGTTGATAGTATCTTCGGGAAGCATGGCCTCTTTCCAACGCTTTGCCACCTCATTTGACAACATGGTGCCAACAACACGGTTCGTGTTGATAATTTCAGTCTCAATATCGACCTTGTCGCCCGTCTCCAGCGCCAACCTAGATTGACGAATTAACTCGTTATCCAGGGCCATATCGAGGCCATGATCCTGCTCCATAGTCTTATAGAACTGCGTGCCCTCGAAGACGACCTTAGCTGGCTGCAGCATATTGCTGAGGTCTAGCCCATCCGCCTTCCAGTGGTCGATAGCCTCATCGGTCTTCAGTAAGTCGACGCGTCCTATCATTTCGTTCACGGTGCGAATGCCTAGCTCTGCCATTATGCCGCGCAGATCTTCGGCAACCATAAACAGGTAGTTAACCACGTGCTCGGGTTTTCCCTTGAATTTGGCGCGCAGTTCAGGATCTTGAGTAGCGATTCCGACTGGACAGGTATTAAGGTGACACTTGCGCATCATGATGAAGCCCAGAGTGATCAGCGGCGCGGTGGAGAATCCGTATTCTTCTGCGCCTAGTAAAGCTGCAATGGCGATGTCACGTCCGGTCTTCAATTGACCGTCGGTCTGTAGGGTGACACGAGAGCGCAAATTGTTCATAACAAGCGTCTGGTGAGTTTCTGCCACGCCTAATTCCCAAGGCAGCCCTGCATGCTTAATAGAAGTAAGAGGAGATGCGCCGGTGCCGCCATCGTGTCCGGCAATGACGAGGTGATCGGTCTTCGCCTTGGTTACACCAGCTGCGATTGTGCCAACACCAACTTCGGCAACCAGCTTCACGCTAATACGCGCTTTGCGGTTCGCATTTTTTAGGTCGTGGATCAGTTGAGCGATATCTTCTATTGAATAGATATCGTGGTGTGGCGGTGGACTGATTAGTCCCACACCAGGAGTAGAGTGGCGAATACGCGCGATCTTCTCATCAACCTTCCGGCCAGGAAGTTCTCCGCCTTCACCCGGCTTAGCGCCTTGCGCGATCTTAATTTGTAATTCATCGGCGTTCGTTAGATACCAGGCGGTAACGCCGAATCTTCCTGAGGCAACCTGTTTGATAGCCGAGCGCTTTGAATCGCCATTTTGCAGCACATTAAAGCGTTCTGAATCTTCACCGCCTTCACCTGTATTCGACTTGCCGCCCATGCGATTCATCGCAATCGCCAGTGTTTCGTGGCTCTCTTCAGAGATCGAACCGAAGCTCATCGCGCCCGTTGCGAACCGCTTTACGATCTCGCTAGTTGGCTCAACTTCGCTAATGGGAATCGCATCTGCTGAACTGACATTGAATTGCAGAAGGCCTCTTAACGTACACCGTCGTGTCGCGTCTTCGTTTGAATGCTTCGCGAAGGCTGTATAGGCTTCCGTGCTGTTGGTGCGTGCCGCGACTTGTAAGTTTGCAATAGTGTCCGGGTTCCACATATGTGCTTCGCCACCGGAGCGCCAGTGAATATCTCCTGGATTCGCCAGGACAGGGATGCGATCAGTGTCACGCTTGGGAAAGCCTAACGCATGGCGACGCTCTGTCTCTTGCTTGAGCACGTCGAAGTTGACGCCTTGTACTCGCGAAGCCGTGCCAGTAAAACAGCGCGCGACGACATCGTCTGCCAAGCCGACCGCCTCGAATATCTGTGCGCCTTTATAAGAATGTAGCGTTGAAATACCCATCTTGGCCATGACTTTCAACATACCCTTGGCGACACCCTTCTTATAGCCAGTAACGAGTGCATCTTCGTCCGCGAACAATGCGCCCAGAAAGCCCTCTTGCTTTGCCTGCCACAGTGCCTCGAAGGCAAGGTAAGGGTTGATGGCATCGGCGCCATAGCCAGTTAGTAGGCAGTGGTGATGTACTTCCCTGGCCTCACCAGTTTCGATTATTAAACCGATCTGCGTACGCTTGCGCGCCTTAATCAGGTGTTGGTGCACAGCGCCACAAGCGAGCAGCGCACTAAGGGGTATGCGCGAGCCGGAAGTAAGGCGGTCGGACAGTATGACGAATGCATAGCCATCGTCGATGGCCGCTTCGGCTTCTGTGCAGATTCGGTTTAGGGCGTTCTCAAATCCATTCGTCTCCAAGCTCTTGAATGTGCTATCGATCAATTTCGTTTTCATACCGCGATAGCTCATGTCGCGAATATCGGTGAGCTGCTGATTGGAGAGGATGGGATGATCGAGGCTTAGTCGATGTGCCTGCTCGGGGGTAGTTTGCAAAAGATTGCCTTCCGGCCCAATGAAGCAGCGAAGCGACATAACAATCTCTTCACGAATAGAGTCGATAGGGGGATTTGTAACCTGTGCAAACAACTGTTTGAAATAGTCGTAGATCATGCGTGGCTTATCGGAGAGACAAGCAAGCGCAGAGTCATTTCCCATCGAGCCCAGGGGATCACGCGATTCAGTTAATAGGGGAATTAACATGAACTGCATCGTCTCGGTGGTGTACCCGAAAGACTGCATACGTTGCAAAATATTTTCGCCGTCTAGGGAGTGCGCGGCACTGCCGCTAGATAAGTGGCCAAGCGTAACTTTTTGCTCGGCAAGCCATTCGCCATAAGGTTTTTTGCTGGCGATCGTAGTCTTTACTTCCTCGTCGGGAATTAGACGTCCTTGTGCAAAGTCCAGCAAAAACATCTTGCCAGGTTGTAGGCGACCTTTTAGTTTTACATTTTCGGGGTCGACCTGCACCACGCCAACTTCCGATGCCATGATGACTTTGTCGTCATGAGTAACGTAGTAACGACTTGGGCGTAGTCCATTTCGGTCAAGTACAGCGCCTATGTAGTGACCATCTGAGAACACGATGGAAGCCGGTCCGTCCCAAGGCTCCATTAGCGCGGAGTGGTACTCGTAGAAATCTTTTTTCGCCTGACCCATATTGGTATCGGACTGCCAGGCTTCGGGAATCATCATCATTACAGAGGCGGGTAGTGATCTGCCCGACATAAGCATAAATTCTAACACGGAGTCAAAGCTGCCCGAATCCGAGCAATCGTCATCGATGATTGGGAAGATAGTTTTTAGCTTGTCACCAAAAACATCTGTCTTGGCTTTACCCTGTCGTGCAACCATGGAGTTTACGTTGCCACGCAGAGTATTGATCTCACCGTTGTGACTCATGAAGCGATTCGGCTGCGCTCTATCCCATGAGGGGAAGGTATTCGTACTGAAGCGTGAGTGCACCATCGCCATATGGGTTTCGAAATCGGGATTTGTGAGGTCGTCATAAAAGGGAAACAATTGCCCAGGTGTTAGCATGCCCTTATAGACGATGACCTTAGTGGACAAGCTACAAGCGTAGACTTGCTTTGCTTCTGTTAGGGAAGTGTCCAGTCGCAGCCGGTGGGTGAATCGCTTGCGAATTACATAGAGCTTTCTTTCGAATTCCTCCTGATCCAGACCTGTGTCGGCGGCAATAAAGAGCTGCTCGATTCTTGGCTGGGCCATCAGCGCGGCAGGTCCTACATCGGCACCCTTGGCGTCGGTAGGTACCTCTCTCCAGCCGATGAAGGTCTGACCTTCTTCGGCGATAATTTGATTGATTGTCTGACGGCAAATATCTCTTTCTTCATCCACCTGTGGCAGGAATATATTGCCCACCGCGAGCTGGCCAGTATCGGGGAGGTCGGCATCGAATTCAGTTTTTGCCACCTTCTGAAAGAAGCTTTTCGGCAGCGCCGTCAAAATACCTGCGCCATCGCCTGTATTGGCTTCAAAGCCACAGCCCCCACGGTGATCCATGCGGGAATTTAGGTGATAGGCGTCCAGCATTATCTGGTGGCTGGGTCGTCCCTTTATGTTTGCAACAAATCCAACGCCGCAGGAATCTTTTTCCTGGGATGGGTCATAAAGCCCTGTTTTTTCAGGATACCCAAACTTCAGAGGGATTCGATTTTCGTTGCTCATAGTCACTAGTTTCTCGTGCAGTAGTCGCTACTTTGTTCTTTTCTTGTTCCGCAACTTTCTCGCCCATCGAGACAGGGTCTCTGGGGTTACAAGGCGGTACTACGCTGCTGAATTTGTCTAGATAGGGCCTGACTATTCAATCAGTTCCCCCTTATGCGAGTAGTTACGCGACGCTCGAGCTCTACAGACAGGGCCGAATACAATACCATCGCATCAGAATATGTCAAGATAGGAGGAGGTTTGGTCGCGCTAACAATGGTAATATATTGTCATAAATCCTTACAAATATTTCGCGTCGACGTTGGGTGAATAGCAATCGCGGGAACACGCACAAAGCGTTGCAGGGACTACTTATCTTGGAGAGCACAAAGTATCTGTTTGCTGTTGCACGGCAAATTTGCAGCACGCATCGGATAAATCCACTGAATCTACTAAAATACATGCAGTTCACGGTTTTGGGTTGCTTGATAAATAGCAAAAGGTGAATTACTCTAACGGCGCTAACTACTTAATAAAAAAAGAATTATTGCGAATAATTCTCATTTAGATTTAACAGTTTACAATTAGAATTCCTGTCCACATTACGGAGGCGAGTATAAATCGTGAATCCAAAACTAACCCGTAGACGCTTCATCAAAGGGGTAATAGCCTCTGGTGCAGCTGCCACTTCAACCACCATCTGGTACTCGGCCAATGGCCAATCAAGACCAGCGGGTGCAGTGGAACGTATGATCAGAATAAACATTAACGGCCAGATGCGTAATGTAGACGTAGCTCCTCAGGAGACACTGGCA
>CALKDE010000346.1 GCA_938082955.1 uncultured Pseudomonadales bacterium | reverse complement strand
AATGCATTCCTACAGCACATGGTGCGCAATATGATGGGATCCTTGCTGCAAGTAGGCAGGGGCGATAAAGGGCCAGCGTGGATAGCCCAGTTGCTGTCGCTGCAAAATAGGGCGCGGGCAGCTCCTACAGCTCTGCCGGATGGCCTCTATCTAGTCGGAGTTGAGTATCCCCAGAGTTGCGACTTGCCCAGCGAAATTTCGCAACCAGACCTGCTGTTAGCAATCTGAAGTGCCAGCTAGAAGTGGGGATGGCTATACAATTCGTCCCATCTGGCAATTACTTCTCTTCAGGCTGTCTCGTAGAGTGCAGCTATGAAGAGCCTAACCGGTCGCCGCGTAGTGTGCCGAGAATTTCTTGAAGCTTCTCATTTATATCTAGTTCGTTGTCGCTACCGATTATCTGTTTGATTGAATACTCCCCCGACAGTTTGCTGCTGAGTCTATTCGTCACAGTTTGGATCGACTGTAGAACAGTGTGCTGGCCGTAGTGTTGGTAGCACCGTAGTTTGTTTCATGACGGGAGTCGATGGGGCCGCCTGTGTTTGGGCTGGTGATTCAAGGCTCTATAGGCTGCGTGATTCTGAGCTCCTCCAATTAACGACTGACCATAGTGAAGTTGCACAGTTGGTTGCCCTAGGTCATCTGACCGAAGTAGAGGCTCGTGCTCACCCTAAAGCGAATGTTATAACCCGTAGTATTGGAGTTGGCAGGGAACCGAAGGCCGAAACCATTCAAGTTGATGCAGAGAATTTTGATACTTTTCTTCTTTGTAGCGACGGGCTCTACAATGAACTGGACGAAAGTGCGATTGTGGAGAGTTTGCGAGAAGAAGACCTCGAATCAATAGCGGATGATCTTATGTCTCGCTGTATGCTCACCCCTGCCAAGGATAATATATCAATTTTGTTACTTCGTTGCTCGCGCCAGTAGGCTTTCTTACGAGAACCTTAGCGGCTATAGATGCTGCGACAGAGTGTTTGGATCGCTGTGGGCGAAACAATTCTGGGTGCAATTGCTGCCCTTAAATATTGGAGCTTCTAGGTTCCAATCAAAGAGTATTCACGCGCGCGTTAGTGGTACTCGTGTTTTTCCTGCATTCTGCGTTTTCCTCTGCGCAGAACCTGCCTTCAATTGAACAAGCCGTTGCCGCTGCAAGTGCTACGCACGATTGCTTCAATTATCTAATTGGAGTTGAGTATCACCAGAATTGCGCTTTGCCCGAGAATTTTCGCTGCCAGACCTGCTGTTAGCAATCTGAAGTGCCAGCTAGGACGTAGAGAAAGTTTTTGGTCTGCTTGATAGTCGTGAATCTGTGGATTTGCTAGAATACGTTTCTTTCACCAGCCTCTAGACTCACCTTGCAGAAAACTTGGACTAAAATTTGCGGTATAACGCGAGCGCAGGACGCCTTAGCAGCGGCCGATCTTGGGGCGGACGCTATCGGCCTCAATTTCTATCCCAAAAGTCCCCGCGCTATAGCGGTGGCCGATGTGGCTAATTTGGTAGAAGGCCTGCCCCAGAAGGTGTCCGTAGTGGCATTGTTCGTCAATCCCACACCGGAATTGGTAAGACAGGTATTAGGGACAGGAGCGGTCGACCTACTGCAATTTCACGGTAGCGAGTCCGCTGAATTTTGTGAACAGTTCGATACGCCATACATGAAGGTCGTCGCAGTAAAGGTGGATAGCGACCTAAACTCTGAATTTGCCAAATACGAATCCGCTCAATACATGTTGCTGGATAGTTTTGACCCAATAATGCTGGGCGGTACGGGCAAGGCATTTGATTGGGGCACAGTGATTGAGTTAACGCAGAAGCAGCGTTCGCGTCTAGTTCTTGCCGGTGGGCTTGGACCTGCCAATGTAAGAGAGGCAATCAAGATAGTGCAGCCCTTCGGCGTCGATGTCAGTAGTGGCGTCGAGGCGAGCAAAGGAATTAAAGATCTAAAAATGATGCAATTATTTATTCAAGGAGTAAGAGCAAGTGGCTAAACGTAAAGAGTCTGCTGCTGCAGTTGACCCGGCTGTATTTGATGGGCCTGACGCATCAGGGCATTTTGGTCCCTATGGTGGTGTGTTTGTTGGGGAAACGTTGGTCGCAGCTGTCGAAGAGTTGGCGCAAGTGTATGAAAAATTATCGGCGGATGAAAGTTTCTGGGCGGAGTATGACTCTGAGTTAAAACATTATGTGGGAAGACCTTCGCCTTTGTATTTTGCGGAACGTTTAACTGACTCCGCTGGCGGTGCGAAGATCTATCTTAAGCGTGAAGACTTAAATCATACCGGTGCGCACAAGGTTAATAATACGATTGGGCAGGCGCTCCTAGCTAAGCACATGGGCAAGACGCGGATCATTGCGGAGACAGGAGCAGGGCAGCATGGGGTGGCCAGTGCTACAGTTGCAGCTAAACTGGGCTTGGAATGTCATGTCTACATGGGCGCTGAAGATATTATCAGGCAGGCGCCGAACGTCTATCGAATGAAGTTGTTGGGTGCGAACGTAATATCCGTCGAGTCGGGTTCGCGAACTTTAAAAGACGCGATGAACGAAGCCCTGCGCGACTGGGCCACGAACGTTGATAACACTTATTATATTATCGGTACAGTCGCCGGCCCACATCCGTATCCCAAATTGGTGCGCGATTTTCAATGTGTTATCGGAAGAGAAGCGCGCGAACAATCACTGGATCAGATTGGCAAATTACCTGATGCCTTAGTTGCCTGTGTCGGTGGTGGTTCCAATGCCATCGGCTTATTCCATCCATTTCTTAAAGATGAATCTGTCGCGATGTATGGAGTCGAGGCGGGCGGTCATGGCTTGGCTACCGGTGAGCACGCCGCTCCTTTGAGTTCGGGATGTTCGCCGGGCGTATTGCATGGCAATAGAACGTATCTAATGTCGGATGAGGCAGGCCAGGTTCTAGAAACGCATTCGATCTCTGCCGGCTTGGACTATCC
>CALKDE010000345.1 GCA_938082955.1 uncultured Pseudomonadales bacterium | reverse complement strand
CCAGAGGTTGCTACTGGCGAGCAAACTTGCGAAAAGAACTAACAAACCGAGGCTAAACCATTGAACTGAATAGGATAAATTCTGGTTAACATCAGCATTTACGGCGGGCCAATGACGTACCAGCACGCCATCCTGCTCCTCGGTGAGTCGAATCTCGAACGGAAACAACGGTTCGCCGATTATATCGGCAATTACATCGATTTCGAGGCTGCGCATGCGCAGTGGCCACACAGATGCATCGATTTGGCTAGCCAGCACCCGCGCATTTTCGGGGGGTACGTGGATCTGACCGGTAATCTCCATCGGCCCGGATACAGGGCGAAGATTCGGCGGAGTATCCGGGGGCAGGATACCCGTGGTCCAGCCCCTGTTGACGAGAATGAGCTGATCGTTGCTTTCTAGACGAAATGGCGTCACCACCCCGTAGCCAATCATTCCCTGAAAGAATTCGGCTAATAAGAGGATGGAGCGGCCATTCACGAATTCGCCCTTCATTGAAACATGTCGGTTCTGCAATTCTGGGTTTGCGCGGTGTAAATGCCCGGCGAGGATGTCTTCGACAGGAGCGGCATTAACACTGGACTCAATGACGAGGGCGGCCTGCGCTTGGACCTTCTCCGCCGCTCGATCTAGTTGCCACAAACCTAGTCGGGCAAACGCGGTGGCGGTCATAAACACGCAGACTGCGAATAGCCAGTTGATACGGATGTGAAATATCCCGATGGAGTATTCTGATCGAAGTTTCATTTTAAGCCATTTTGAAGTTAATGTTCACACTAAGCTACGGTGAGGGCGGTTCTACAGATCTGCTGTGGTGCTAAATAGGTAGCGCTTCAATAAGCGCAGGAAGACTAATTCAGATCAGTTGAAAATTCAATTGGAACGCGAACTTAACTGTCCTGTTAGCACCAAAGGCACCAATGATAAGGAGGGCGATAGTAAGTTATAAGCCGGCCGCAAACTATCACAGCACACCAGCAGACAAGGGAAATACCGGCCATGATTTTTGCGCGTAAAACCACGCGTGAAGAGCTGGCTCCAGACTGAACATCTGCGGCTGTAGTCGCATAGAAAAATAGCATATTAATGCCAGCGATCAGCATAAAGAAAGATTTCGATTGCACAGCAGGGTTATAGAGATATTGATCTGGAGCGGTGCTTAGGAACATGGTGCCGGTGATCACATTTAACAAATAGCCAGCTACCCCGATAGGTATCAATCGGTGCAGCTCGGATAGTGAAATTTCCTTCGCAAAACCCATCATGCGTAGATCGAATAAGCCGACGGTTCCAATTAGCAGGCACAGGCCGAGGAAATGGATGGACTCGGCGATAGGCCAACCCCAGGGCGAATTCATGAAGGCATAGATGCCAGTTCCCTGCGAGAAATCAAGTAGAAAATCAATCATGGCTGCTCAATAAAATCGGGAGGCAAGAAGAATGCTGTGGGTGTAAGCGAGAAATCGCCCAGCGGTCAACGTAACTATCCATAGCACAATTGAGAGATAAGCGAGTTTAATACAGGTGCTATCGATCGAGACATCAGGTTTATTTGAGAATGTACTTTGAATGCGCTTGCTTATCAGTAGCCCAATAATTATTGCACAAAGCTTTATATAAAATACTGGATTGGTAAGTGCCTTGGCCGGATACGCCAGCAGTAAGGCGCTTCCGGAGATGAAGATCAAAGCGGCAGCGTACCAATGTATTACGTAGAAACGGCACAGGGCTGCTATCTCCAGGCGAGGCGCGAAACCAACGACCCGCAATGCGACAACAAAATTTATTCCCACTACAAAGGCCATAGAGAGCGAATGCAGAGTCAGCGAACTGAAGAACGCGATCCCTGATTCCCGCATCAGTATGCTCAGCGCGGTTTCTTCGAGTCTGGCTAGTGTTTCCAGCTTATCCAATCCTTCTTTGAGAGTCTTTACTCGTTATCTGAAAATCATGTTTAGGCAAGAAGCGATCAATGAAACCTTTTATCTGCCTTCTGGACACAGTATGTTTGATGCTGAATATTTAGCTGAGCGTGGCTCTGGTGTCAACACGAAGCCATCGAATTCGCGATATTACACGTTATTTAGGATTTGGCTGTCCTGCTGAAAGTGATATGGTAGTGGAAAATAAATACATGGGAGCTAATAATGAGAGATGATTCGGTAAAAAATGTCCTAAAGTCACGCCTTTATACTCTGCTAGCGGCACCGCTTCTATTCATGCTGAGCATTATCAGTGTAGCCGCCGAAAGTGATTTGGTCCCAAGAACCGCTGATGAAAAGCCAGACTTTAATGGTATTTGGCAGGCGATCGGAAGCGCGCATTGGGATGTAGAGCCTCACGCAGCGGACTTTAGTCCTCTAGTTGAGCTAGGGGCGATAGGGGCAATTCCTGCGGGATTGGGCATCGTCCAGGGAGGAGGTATTCCTTATACCTCACAGGCTCGTGCTAAAGCGCAGGAAAATAGGGCAGATTGGTTGTCGCTGGATCCGGTCGTGAAGTGCTATATGCCAGGTGTGCCGAGGGCGACCTACCTCCCGTTCCCCTTCCAGATTATTCAGTCTCCAGAGCATGTTGTTATGGCCTACGAGTTTGCGAGCGCAAGCCGTATCGTCTATATGGATCGTCCGGACTTCGAGGCACCGATCCTGAGCTGGATGGGGCATTCACGCGGGCATTTCGAAGGTGATAGCTTGGTTATTGATGTAACTGATCAGGTGCCTGACACATGGCTAGATCATGCGGGCAATCATCACAGCGATGCGTTGCGGGTAACTGAGCGCTATACTCATATGGGGCCGAACACCCTTATGTACGAGGCAACGCTTGAGGATCCCAATGTGTATACCCAGGCATGGACAATGAAGTTCCCGCTATACCGAAGATTAGATGAAAACATGCAGTTACTTGAATTTAAATGTGTTGAATTTACAGAGGAGCTCATCTACGGCCATCTGCGCAAGGGATCGGTCGCTGAATAAGGAAACCGTAGTTGCGCGACCTGCTAGGGTTTTCCCTGCATTGAGACCCGCTTTATAGCGGGTTTTTTATCGGATGCTAAAATTCGAGAGCTATTCGAGAGAATAACGACGACGGACGGCTGTTAGGTGAACCTGTTAGTTGATAGAGCATGACAGAAGTGATTGATTTAAGATTTGTAACTTGAGGTCTTATTGGCTTGATGCGCTTCGATAGTGCAAATATAAAGGCCAGCATTGGGGTAATGGCAGGTGATTTAGGCGCAGCAGTGTGGCCCTCAATCGTTGGGGTATAGGGCGGCTTGAGTATCAGGCTGCGTCATACCTTGTCTTCGAACAGGGAGATTCGCAGGGCGCTGAAAAGCCGACTGCAGTTTCCAGCATGAACAAATACCGTCCTCAATTCGAATCTTGAGCAACTCCGACAGTCAGACCGTGCTTACATCCACGCATTCTTATCAGTAGAGATGGTAACGGTGAATGGCGATGCTCTGAAAAGACTGCCCCGCTTACAGTGATGGCGG
>CALKDE010000344.1 GCA_938082955.1 uncultured Pseudomonadales bacterium | reverse complement strand
AGCAGCAGGTTTCACCTTTATGCGAAAAATTCGACTCTCTAATCATGCAGTCATCCTTGCTTTGCTTGCAGGAGGCTTTATGGCTTCTCAGCTTGCTAAGGCCGCCGAAGAACTCTATTTTCCAGCCTCCGATGAGAGTTGGGAGTCTGTAGCTCCGGCTAGTGTCGGTTGGGACTCTGAGAAATTGAATGCAGCGCTGGATATAGCAGGAGCGCGAAAATCCAGTGGTGTGGTGATTCTTCACGGTGGGAGAATCATGGCAGAACGCTATTGGGATTCTCCGGATGCCTCCCAGAGGTATTCCAACGCGATGAAGGGAAGAGACGCGCAGGGTAGGGCAATTGAAGATGTCGCCTCGGCGCAGAAGAGCGTGGTTGCCGTGATAATTGGCATGGCGCAGGAACGTGGCTTCCTGCAGATCGATGATCCGGTGTCTAAATATGTTGGCGAAGGGTGGTCGCAGGCCTCATCCAATCAAGAAGCTGCTATTACTATCCGCCATCTTCTGAGTATGAATAGCGGGTTGGCCACCGATTTCTCTTTTTCTAGCGCAGCTGAAACGGCATGGCTTTATAACACGCCGGTCTACCACGAATTAATGCGCGTGCTTATCGCAGCTACTGGGATGGATCGCCAGAGTCTGACCAGAGAATGGGTGACAGAGCCTTTAGGCATGAAGCATTCGTCATGGACCGATAGGCCTTGGGCGAGTTCCGACATTGCGGTAGGCCTATCGACAACGGCTAGAGAGCTCGCGAGATTCGGATTGATGATTCGGGCCGGTGGTCGATGGGCAGGTGAGGTCTTAATGGAGGACAGTAGCTTTCTTGACGCCATGCTAAGTCCATCGCAAGCACTTAATCCTTCCTATGGTTATTTGTGGTGGCTTAATGGGCAAGATTTCTCTTTGAATGCCGCTGCCCGAGTGCAACGAGCCAATGGCGCTTTAGTGGCATCCGCTCCAAGCGATATGGTCGCAATGCAGGGAGCTTTGGACCGAAAATTGTATCTGGTTCCCAGTCTCAATCTTGTCATCACGCGCCTTGGTTCCAATGGCGGTGCGAATGGTGCTAGCTTCAACGATGCTTTCTGGGAGGCGTTGATGGAGGCTGCACCGCAGCACTGATTTTTGTCGCTGCTTTGATGCGCTAAAACCCCTTTCATTCGGTGAGCGGGTCTATTAGTCTCTGTCGATAAATAAGGGATTACACAGTGCTAGGGCACTGCAATGGAATTAACTCTATGCCGTCGTCTAACACTCGCACCTTGCCTTTCAAATTTTCAAAAAAAGTAGCTCGACTTGCACTTTCATTGGCCGTGATGCTACCAGGGTTTGCCATTAGCCAGTCAGCTCAGGCAGTGGATGAGGCTCTGAAGAGCGACATCAACGCTTACTACGAATCACACCTGTCTGAATTATTTCTGTGGTTTCATCAGAACCCTGAACTGGGCTTTCTAGAGCAGGAGACAGCAGCTCGACTTACCGCTGAACTGCGAGCCTTGGGCATCGAGGTGACTGAGGGAGTCGGGGGCACTGGTCTGGTTGGCATTATAGAGAATGGCTCGGGGCCTTTGGTATTGGTGCGCGCCGACATGGATGGTCTGCCTATCCTGGAAGATAGTGGGCTAAGTTATGTTTCTCGCAACCGGCAGATAAATTTAGGCGGAGAAGACGTGCCGGTCATGCACGCCTGTGGCCACGATATGCACATGACCAGCCTTGTAGGCACAGCTAAAATGCTGATGGAAAACACCGATAAATGGCGTGGGACTGTGATGTTGGTCGGCCAGCCTGCTGAAGAAATTATCAGTGGTGCGAAGGCGATGCTCGAAGATGGCCTTTATCAGCGCTTCGGCGTGCCTGACTATGCGATCGGTTTACATGTGAGCTCGGGCGCACCTTCGGGTCTTGTCACAGTACGTGAAGGCATCGTTCAATCCAGCTCAGACAGTGTGGATATCAAGGTGAGAGGCATCGGTGGTCACGGAGCCTATCCACATCAGACAATTGACCCGATCTATGTGTCTTCTCAGTTAGTGATCGCCTTGCAGGGCATAATTAGTCGCCAGATTAATCCGCTCGTTCCGGCGGTAATTACCGTAGGCTCGTTCCAAGGAGGCAGCAAGCACAATATTATTTCTAATGAGGTGGACCTGCAATTGACTGTGCGTGCAGATTCCCAGGAGACCAGAAACGAGGTGCTTGCAAGAATTCGCGATATGGCGGCCAATATTGGGAGGCTGAATGGTCTGCCGGATGATTTGTTGCCAGTGGTTAGAATGGGGTTCGAAAGCACGCCGACGAATATCAATAATAGCGATGCCGTAAATAAGGTGCTGCCAGCGTGGAAAGAGCAACTGGGTTACGATTCTCTATTGACCTCGCAGCGACCTGGTATGGGTGCTGAGGACTTTGCCTATTTCACGCAAACTGAACACAAAGTGCCTGGTGTCTTCTTTTCTGTCGGCGGTGCATCTGCGCAGCTGATCCGCGAGATAGCTGCAGGCAGGACTAGTGCGCCGCCGCACCACTCTGCCTTCTTTAGAATCGATCCGAATTCAGTCAAGGCTGGTGTCGAAGCGATGTACACAGCAGCGGTGGCGTTGCTGAACAATCCCTAAGATTTTTTTGTTAATTTCAAATAAAAAATAGCGGCCACTTAAGGCTGAAAGGACTAAAATTGAAAACAATAATTTCTAATCCTAGAATCGTGCTCGCCGCTGGAGTGTTGTTTTCTTCTCTTTTCTGTGTGCTTGGACTTGCGGCCGATGCGCCGGCGTCCAGCACTTTTACTGAGGCACAGTTCGCTAGGGGAGAGGCTTTATATCAACAACGTTGTTCGCTCTGCCATGGCACGGAGCTGGATAGCGCGGCGGCCCCTGAATTAGTTGGTGCGACCTTTCGTAAGAGCTGGTCTCGTCTAGGGGCTAGTGTTAATGAGCTATTTAATCTTATTCTTACATCCATGCCTCCAAGCCAGCCTGGTAGTCTGACTGACGCTGAGGGGCTAGATGTGCTTGCCTTTATTCTCGGCAGCAATAATGTCCTGCAAGGCAGTGAAGAGTTAAAGGATGACTACGACTATTTGAGTGCCATACCTCTTTCCCGGGGTGACGAAGTGCTAGACAGTGCGGCGACTTTTATCGAAGGCGTGTACGGAATCCAGCCGAGTGGCACAGGTCCATCGTTCGATGAGTTGCTGGCGGCTGCGGATAATTCGCAGGACTGGCTTTATCACAATCAGAATTATCAGGGTACGCGTTATTCCGAGTTAGTTGAGATCGATACGTCTAACGCAAACAAGCTACAACAAGTCTGCGCCTATCAACTGAACACCAACGCGACTATGCAAAACGGTCCTATCGTCTATCAAGGCACGATGTACGTGACTAATGCAACTCATACGGCGGCCATTGACGCAGCCACTTGTCAGAAAATCTGGAGCTACGATTGGGAGCCTAAAGATCGCATGGTATGGGGGAATAATCGCGGCGTTGCGATCAGGGACGGTTACGTAGTGCGAGGTACGGCGGATGGTTATCTGCTGGCTCTGGATTCTGCTAACGGGAATCTTCTGTGGGCACGACAGGTCGCGGACCCTTGGTTAGGCGAAACGTTTACCATGCCGCCGATGATCTATGAAGACATGATACTGATCGGGCCGGCAGGTAGTGAGAACGCAATCTCCGGTTGGGTTGGTGCTTTCTCAATTCACGATGGCAAGCAGTTATGGAAATTCCTAACTGTACCGGAGGCAGCCGCGGGCGGCGGAGAGACTTGGGGTAACCCGGAGAATATCCCGCTCGGTGGTGGCGCGGTATGGACGCCTCTTAGTATGGACCTGGAGCTTGGAGAGTTGTATGCGGCAGTGACTAATCCGGCGCCGGATCTGCCCGCCTATCTGCGTCCAGGCGAAAACCTCTATACGAATAACATCATCGCACTCGATGTGCGCACGGGCGAGCTTAATTGGCACAGGGCTCTTGTGCCCAACGATGATCACGACTGGGACTTGACACAGGTAAGCCCGGTGTTGAAAGCCGGTATCGATAACGTGTCTCGTGACTTCGTGGCGACAGTAGGAAAGGACGGCATACTACGAGGACTGGATAAGAAGACGCATGAAATTCTGTATGAGACACCTGTTACAACTATATTGAATGCCGAAGTACCGGTAACCCAAGAAGGGGTCTTCGCCTGTCCTGGCGTGTACGGTGGCGTGCTTTGGAGCGGCCCTGCGTATCACCCTGGCGAGAAATTATTGATTACACCGTCGATCGACTACTGTGCTCAGTTCACTGCAGCAACGGACGT
>CALKDE010000343.1 GCA_938082955.1 uncultured Pseudomonadales bacterium | reverse complement strand
AACGAACTCAATACGAACAGAAGAATCCAAATTTTGTAATAAATCCCTAGGGGATGTTGTTGACCTGCTTCAGCTGACATTTCTGTCCCCTCTTACAATAAGTAGAAAAATGCGAAAATGAATACCCAAACAAGATCCACAAAGTGCCAATATAAACCGGCAATTTCTACAATCTCATAACCTTTCTTGTCGTAATGCCCCTTCTTTACTTTAAAGGCAACAGTTAACAAGTAAATGACACCGGCGGTTACGTGCAAACCGTGAAAGCCGGTAATCATAAAAAATATAGAACCAAACTGCGGTGCGCCAAAAGGGTTGCCCCAAGGCCTCACACCTTCTTCTAGAATCAGTTTGCTCCACTCAAATGCCTGCATGCCTACAAAAGAAGCACCGAAGGCGGCAGTCGCAACCATAAACCAGAAAGTTTTAACTTTATCTTTGCGATAACCAAAGTTGACCGCCAGCGCCATGGTTCCAGAGCTAGTAATCAATATGAAGGTCATGATCGCGATCAAAATTAGCGGAATTGGATCACCGCCGAAAGAAAGCGCAAAAATTTCACTCTGCAATGGCCATGGTTCGGTGGTAGTCAACCGAACATGGAGATAGCTCGTTAGGAAGCAAGTGAAAATAAAGGTGTCACTTACCAGGAAGATCCACATCATGGCCTTACCCCAAGGCACATGGTAGGCCTGTTTATCGGCGCTCCAATCGTCGACTAGAGTCGAGTTTGACTCGCTTATAGCTGCTTCGCTCATTCTTATTTCCTATTAATGTTCTAATTAAACTCTATTTTCTCTAATACCTAATTGTTCTCTCTTAACTATTAGGTATTGGAGAGAACTGCAAAAATAACCAACCAGACAATCAGCAAAAAGTGCCAATATAAAGTACACAGCTCGATGCTGAGTCGCACGTCTTCAGGCTTGCTTCCAGATAGTAACCGTATTGAACTCTTACTCCACACCCAAAGCCCACCTAGTAAGTGAGCGATATGCAAACCTGTTAGTAGATAGAAGAATGAGTTGGCGGGGTTGGAGGCTACGTAAAAACCCGTAGCCTGCAGATTTTCCCAGATAACCATCTGCCCTGCTATAAACAGCAAGGCGAACACGCCTCCACCGATAAAGGCAGTCATTAAGTTTTTCTGTTTGCCTGCATTGGCTATATTTCTTGCCCATTGAAACAAAATACTGCTGATGGCAAGCAGTCCAGTGTTTAGCCAAAGCTGAGAAGGTTCGGCCAGTGGCTCCCAATCCGGCAATGACATTCGAATCACATAGCTGACACCAAACATCGAAAAAATCACTGAGGCAATCGTTAGGAAGAACCCAAGCGCGACACGCTCGGGGGGCGACTCGAAAGCGCCCTCCGGATTTAGTCCGCCGATTATTCCCTTTCGTTCCCAAGGCTTCTCGGTAAGTGTCTTAAGTAGGCTCATGCGCCTGCCTTAGATGCGTCATGATCCGGATCGAAGTGTTGCTCATCCGCAGTTGGCTCTTCACTTTCAGGCACATTCTGTGGAATGAAATCTTCGTGTGCACCAGGTACGCTATAGTCGTAAGCCCAGCGATAAACAGTTGGCAACTCATCGCCCCAGTTACCGTGCTTAGGTGGTGTATCAGGCGTCTGCCATTCTAGCGATGCCGAACCCCAAGGGTTTGGACCTGCTTTCTTACCGTTACGCAAGCTCCAGAATATGTTGACGAAGAATAGGATCTGCGCTGCGCCGACTATTAGTGCTGCGATTGTGATCGCTGCATTCAAGTCTTGCGCAGACTCTGGGATAAAGTCTGTGGCCCCCATGGCGTAGTAGCGACGCGGAACACCCAAGAAGCCAAGGTAGTGCATCGGCAAGTAGATTGCGTAGGTACCTAGGAAAGTAATCCAGAAGTGGGCTTTCGCCATACCTTCATGGAACATGCGACCTGAAACTTTTGGAAACCAGTGATATAGAGCAGCAAAGATAACTAGCACAGGTGATACACCCATCACCATGTGGAAGTGGGCTACCACAAAATACGTATCCGAAAGAGGCAAGTCGATAACCACGTTACCTAAGAACAAACCAGTCAATCCACCGTGGATGAAGGTAAAGATAAATCCGATGGCGAAATACATTGGTGCATTTAGGCGGATATCGCCTTCCCAAAGTGTTAGCACCCAGTTGTATACCTTGAGTGCCGTGGGAACTGCGATGATCAATGTGGTTGTGGCGAAGAAGAATCCGAAGTAGGGGTGCATGCCACTTACGTACATGTGATGCGCCCATACGACGAAGCTTAATCCGCCAATGGCGATGATCGCCCAAACCATCATGCGGTAACCGAAGATATTCTTTCGTGCATGAGTAGAGAGTACGTCAGACACAAGGCCGAACGCTGGGAGCGCCACGATATAGACTTCGGGATGGCCGAAGAACCAGAACAAGTGCTGGAATAAGATCGGGCTACCACCATTGTGGTCAAGCGGCGTGCCTGACTCGATAACCGCTGGCATGAAGAAGCTAGTGCCTAGGAGTAGATCGAAAAGCATCATGATTGCTGAAACAAGCAGCGCTGGGAATGCAAATAGACCAAGAATTGTCGCGATAAAGATTCCCCATACTGTAAGAGGAAGACGCATCATGGTTAAGCCGCGACAACGATACTGTAAAACTGTAGTCACGTAGTTCAGGCCGCCCATTGTGAAGGCAACAACGAATACAGCAAGCGAGAGCAGCATCAGCACGATGCCCATATCATGACCAGGTGTTCCGGCCAAAGCAGTTTGAGGAGGATACAACGTCCACCCTGCCCCAGTTGGACCGCCACCGACAAAGAAGCTCGACATAAGAATAATAACCGACAGTGCGTATACCCAAACACTCAACATGTTGAGGAACGGAAACACCATGTCTCTTGCGCCGCACATAAGTGGTATTAGGTAGTTTCCAAACCCACCTAGCAACAACGCCGTTAGCATGTAAACAACCATGATCATGCCGTGCATAGTTACCGATTGGTAATAAGAACTCGGGTCGATCAGATCAAATGTTTCTGGGAAACCCAACTGCATGCGCATTAGAAGCGACAGAATCAACGCAACTACACCAACCGCGATGGCGAGGCCACCGTATTGAATGGCAATCACTTTGTGATCTTGGCTCCAAACATATTTTGTAACCCAACTATGGGGGTGGTGCATTTCCATTTCGGAATCTTGATCAGCTAATGGTACGTAAGCCATTAAATCCTCCTAACTCTATAATCTTTGTATCAGCCAGCTATGGCTA
>CALKDE010000342.1 GCA_938082955.1 uncultured Pseudomonadales bacterium | reverse complement strand
TCATTCGCTCGTCGCTGCAATAAATTTTTCCGGCGCCAAATTTGACGACTTCGTGTTCCAATAACACTTCGATCCCGCGGGTGGTTAGCTCGGCCTTAACGAAATGGCGAACCTTGCTGTTATGAAATCTCAGTACTTCTTTATCGGCTGTAACGATGCTGATTTCCAGGGGCGAATTTCCGTAATTTTTTATCAATAGTTCGCGGTGGATGCGTTGTTGTACAGCAAAGGCAAGTTCAATACTCGCAGGACCCCCGCCTACTATTAGGAAGCGGTAGGGCTTCTTTTTTCTGCCAATGACATCTAGAATATCGGCATAAATTTTCTGCCAATTTACGAGGAACTGATCAATGGGCTTTATGCCTATAGCAAACTTCGCGGCTCCTGGGATCTTGATGGCATTCGGCTTCGATCCGATATTCAGTGATATGAGATCGAACTCAATTGATGGTCTGCCTTGGCAGTGGATGATCTTCTGCTCGAAATCGATGCGAGTGATTTCACTTTGAATTAGCCGCGCCCCAGCAAATTGCGCTAAGGGTCGCAGGTCGATATGGATTTCATCACGCCCATAGATGCCACTGATGTAGCCGGGCAGGGAGCCGGAATACGGTGTTTCTATGTCGCGGCTGATCAGCGTCAGGCCAAGCCCAGGAACCGGGTTCATGCCAAACTGCTTCAATACGGCCAGATGGCTGTGGCCGCCGCCAATCAAAACCAATTGCTTCACGATGGGGCTGTTAGTGTTTGATTTCATGCCTTACTATGTATTGTCTTGATCAAATGGAAAAGCCTGTGAATCTTCAATGAGATGAATGGGCGGTGATATTGTATGGCAGGCTCGTCATTAGTCTGCTGGAAAAGCCAATTCTAACTGTTACAGCACGGCGCTCAAAGCGGTATTGCGCATACTGTGGCCCTAGTATGA
The DNA here is from genome assembly GCA_938082955.1 of uncultured Pseudomonadales bacterium. GTDB lineage: Bacteria > Pseudomonadota > Gammaproteobacteria > Pseudomonadales > Pseudohongiellaceae > UBA9145. The sequence goes on along the minus strand of CALKDE010000342.1, from coordinate 2,427 downwards.
TCAAAGTATGAGCACAGTATGAGCGTGAAAATGGAAATTTCTTCAACTTTGATAGTCACTTGTCAGTATTTTGCAGTAAGCTAGGCAGCCTTTGAAGTTGATCTGCGTAGATGATCACGTAAAGAATCAACCTATTGAGTCATCCAAATTGCGTTTGGGTTAAGACGTTTTGGTTAAAACATAACAGGAGTGTAAGAATGATCTCGAAATCACTACAGGCTAGGTTCGCTGCTCTGTTGGCTGCAATTATATTTACCGGTGCTGCACAGGCCCACTGGTCGCTGGACAACGATGCTTCCAGCCTCAGCTTCGTCACTGTCAAGGCAGAACACGTAGCCGAGGTGCATACCTTCGACAGTCTCTCGGGCACAATTGGTGATGACGGTAGTGTCGAAATCACTATTGAGTTGGCTAGTGTGAACACCATGATCCAAATTCGAAACGAGCGCATGCAAGAAATGCTGTTCGAGACGAACCTTTTTCCAGATGCCACTATCAGTGGCTCGATCAACTTAGATGCATTAACGGGTATGGATGCTGGTACTTCTGTCGCTAGGCAGATCGACTTTGAATTGTCCCTGCATGGTCAGAACGTTGCCTTGGCGGCGGATGTTCAGATTACACGAACGGGTGAGGGCGTTATCGTATCGACGCTGAAGCCAATCGTCGTAATGGCCGATTCATTCTCTCTAGCGGCCGGTGTCGAGAAACTGCGTGAAGTGGCCGGACTGCCTGGCATTAGCCGCGCGGTTCCTGTGAGCTTTACGGTAGTGTTCGAACAAGGGCACTAGTGCTTGTTAGGGCATTTTAAAAAAGCCTGCCAGCACTGCTGACGGGCTTTTTTTATACCTGCTGCTCTAGAAGCAATACTTCAGAAGCAGGCGAATGTGGCGTGGATTCGAGGGATGAAAATGAATATCCTCTACTCCAGTTGTCTCGCCAGCAAGCTGTGACTCGAAAAAGAAGGCAATGTCGTCATCGTCAGCATCGAGTAAGTTTAGAACATCAATACCGATCTCCCAATTACTAAACGCGTAGGATACGCCGGCGTGAACGAGGGTCGAACCATCCTTCTGCACGGACTCGTCTTCGGTTAGTGCAGCATCACTGAAGTGGCGGACACGTAGGCTAGCAGTCAGCCCATTGTTGCCAACATGAGTCAGACCTGCGGCAATCACTTCCTCGTGTGCGTCGGTAATGCTGTCGGCATTCGAGGGTAATCCACGGAAGTGGCCGCTGGTTTTCGCCGCACTGAAATCGAATACCCAATTCTCGTTAATCTCCCAGAAGGAGTTGATTTCGACCCCGCCGCGGCTGGTCGGATCGCTAGGTTCGGTAGTTCCGGCATCGCCAACGAACACCAGTTCTGAGTCTGTGCGTAATTCGAAGGCGGCGATAGCGATATTGAATCCATTTAGCGTGTCGTAACGAAAGCCAATCTCGCTACCCTTGCCTTCGACTAAAACGTCTTGTGCCTCGGTAGGGTCCCCGGTGACTGGATCTATGGTATTGACCGCGGCGCGGACGTCATTGGAATGGAAGCCGTGGCCATAGTTTAGATAAAGCTCAACGTTTTCGTTGACGCGGTAAGCGAGTCCGATATTCGGCTGCCAGAGCGAGTCTTGATCGCTGCCGGAATTACCTGGGCGTAGTGCGTCGACTTCGAAATCATAGTAATCCACTCGCACGCCGAGTGTGGCACGCAGCTTGTCGGTCAACGAGATCTGCGATTCGGCGAACAGTCCGGCACTGAATTCTTCTGCCTCGTCTTCGCGAATGCTGCTAAGGCGCCGTCTGCCTATCGTATTGAACAGGTTTAGCTCGTTTACATCATCATAGCGAATGTCGATGCCGACAGTCTGCGCGGCAGGCAGGCCGAATATCTCCGACTCGCTGAGCTTGCGTAGTGAGCCACCGAAGAGGCGTCGTTCGTCTTCCTGCTCAAATTCATCCCCGTCTGCTGGATTGTTAAGAAAATAAGTCGGATTGTTAATCAGGCTCATATAATAGGAACTTGCATACAGATTAAGATCCCAGTCATTGATCTGGAAATTGCCGGCTAGTGAGTATCTGTGCGATTCGCCCCCCAGATCGGGGTCAATAAACCCGAAACGCGAGATTAGACCGCTGTCTACGGCGCGCTGTGGCACTTGATTCGTTGAGATCCACTGTGAGTCATAGGCTGAGAAGGTGATGCGGCTTGGTATGTTAGCTATGGCTCCGGTGTACTTGAGCAGGCCGTTGTATTTACGTACATCTTGGTCCAAGTCGAAATGGCCGTTGGACTGATGATGCTCAAAGGCGGCGAGCACGCTGCCGTTCGCCAATTGAAAGGAATTTGCGGTCACTAAGCGAATTTCATCTTCTAAGCCGAAGGTAATCTCTGTGAAGTTCTCAGCAAGCGCATCGTAGGTCTTCATAGAGTTG
>CALKDE010000341.1 GCA_938082955.1 uncultured Pseudomonadales bacterium | reverse complement strand
TACTTTCGACAGGAAAAATCATCAAGTCTGGCGGTCCAGAACTGGCTCTGGAGTTAGAAGCGAAAGGTTACGGCTGGCTCGGAATCGAAGACCAAGCCGCTGCTAATCACGGATAAGGAAGTCACTTAATGAAATCTGCATCCACTCTTTCCAGCGCCTTTCTCCAACCGGCGGGACAGACTTTGCCAGCATCGCTGCTAGCGCTGCGCTTTGACAGAGCCAGCGCTTTGGCGGACTTGGTTCTGCCCTCGCGCAAAACCGAAAACTGGAAGTACTCTGCCAAGCATTTGAAACTGACCGACGACATGGCCAGCACATTGCCCTTGGACGCCAGTGTCGAAACCGCCACGGACATGTCGGGCTACACCATAGTTTTAGTCAACGGCGTGGTACGTCCCCAGGCCAGTAGCTATCCAACCTTAGAAGGCTTGAGCGTTCAACGCTTCAGAGACTTAAGCGAAGATGACGCTACTCTTGCCGCTGATCTGATGAAAAAATCCATCAGTGATCAGCCAGCCAAAGCAGGCTCGGTAAACCTGTCACTACTTAACGGCGCGCGCTTTGAAGATGGCCTGCTAATTCAACTCCAGCCAGGCACCGTAGTAGACCAGCCGTTGTTTGTGATTCATCACACCACAGCCAACCATAGTGGCTCCGCCTACCCCTGTATTCTGGTAGCCGCGGGCAACAACAGCCAGCTTACCTTGGTGGAGGATTATGTATCCAGCGGTGACAGCCCTGTCATGGTTAACACCACTACCGAATTTAGCCTAGGCGATGGCGCCAATGTGACTAGCGTGCGCCTGAACACTGAAGGCCAAACTGTGCAGCACATGGGCACCACCGGCGTGCGCCAGCAGCGCAGCTCGCGCTTTGAAAGTCATAGTGTGGGCTTTGGCGGCACCTTGCGCCGCCACGATCTGCATGTTCGTCTTGAAGGCGAAGGCTCTGAGTGCAAACTCAATGGCGTGGTAGTAACCCAAGGCAGCCAGCATTACGATAACCACACAACTATCGAGCACGTTGCGGCCAACTGCAACAGCGAGGAAACCTATCGCAACATTGCGGCAGACAAATCCCACGCTGTTTTTAACGGCCGCATACACATCCATCAAGATGCACAAAAATCCAACGCCAACATGAGCAACAAGAATCTGCTCCTCACCAACGGTGCGGAAATCGACACCAAGCCGGAGCTAGAAATTTACGCCGACGATGTATTGTGCGCTCACGGCGCCACCATCGGCCAGCTTGATAAGGAATCCATATTCTATTTGGTGTCACGCGGGCTTAGTCCTCGCGATGCTAAGGTGCTGCTGACCATGGCATTTATCAATGAACTGGTCGACCAAATTCCAGTAGAGCAAGTGCGTGACACTGCCCACACTGGATTGAACCAGTTCTTCGACCAAGCATTTCAAGAGGTATAACCGGGTATGAACAACGTATCCGAAGCCAAGACCGCTCCACCGCAATTTGATGTAGAAGCGGTACGACGGGATTTCCCCATACTGTCACAACAGGTGAACGGCAAACCTTTGATTTATCTAGACAACGCCGCCTCGTCTCAACGCCCCGAGGCGGTGTTGCAAGCCATGGACCGCTACTATCGAGAAATGCATTCCAATGTGCATCGTGGCGCTCACACTCTTGGTGATCGCGCCACCAGTGCCTTTGAAAGTGCCCGCGAGAAGGTTCAGAAGTTTTTGAACGCACCCAGTTCGCGGCAGATTATTTGGACCCGAGGCGCAACTGAAGCCATCAATTTAGTCGCCAATGGCCTCGCTGAAAAGCTTAAACCCGGTGACGAAATTTTGCTAAGCCAAATGGAGCACCACGCCAATATTGTGCCTTGGCAGATACTGGCCGGGCGAACCGGCGCTAAAGTAGTACCCATCCAAGTCACCCCCAAAGGTGAGCTGGATATGGAATCTTTTCACTCTCTGCTGGGTGAGCGCACCCGTATTTTGGCCTTTAACCATGTCTCTAACGCGCTGGGCACGATAAACCCTGTTGCTGAAATGGTAGCTAAAGCCAAAGCGCAGGCAGTGATTACTTTAATCGACGGCGCCCAAGCAGTGCCCCACTTCCAGGTAGATGTTCAGGCGCTGGACTGCGACTTTTACCTGTTCTCAGCCCACAAAGTGTTTGGCCCCACCGGTATTGGTGTATTGTATGGCAAAGCCGATTTGCTGGAAGCCATGCCCCCTTGGCAAGGCGGTGGGGAAATGATCGAACGGGTGAGTTTTGAAGGCACCACTTACAACACCCTACCCTACAAGTTTGAAGCCGGCACACCAGCCGTTGCCGAGGCCGTGGGCCTGGGTGCAGCTATTGATTATCTGACAAGCCTTGATCGCGGCGCGATAGAAGCTGCTGAAAACGCACTGCTGCTGCGCGCCAACGAACTAGTCGCAAGCGTGCCGGGTATGACGGTGGTTGGCACTGCCGCTAACAAAGTGCCAGTGATGTCCTTTAAAATTGAAGGCCTTCACCCTAGTGATATTGGCACCCTGTTGGACCAGCAGGGCATTGCAGTTCGCACCGGTCATCACTGTGCCATGCCATTAATGGAGTTTTACGAGATTCCAGGTCCAGCTCGGGCTTCGTTTGCTTTCTATAATACACTTGAAGAAGTAGAGCAGCTTTTTACAGCTCTGCGTAAAATACAAAGTCGGTTTGCCTAATGGAGGCGGAGTTATGACAGTTCAATTATTTACCCCGGCCGTTGAAGTTGCAGTTGCGATCACTAT
>CALKDE010000340.1 GCA_938082955.1 uncultured Pseudomonadales bacterium | reverse complement strand
TAAATTATCCCACTCCCCGGCAACACAGACAGCAGGATCAATTTCGGAAACAACCGATCTTATGTTCTTACGCAACTGACGAATAAAGCGCCTGCGCACTGGACGGGTCTTGATGATGATTTCGGGAAAAAGCTTAACCAGGAATAACATCTTATCTCTTTCTTGTTTTGATCAATTCTGTAGCCGACCCTGTCCAAGTCGGCGATAAGTCAGAGCATCTGGGCAAATTTTTCAAGGTCGCTGATTGACACAGACGCTGGAGCGGGCAACTATTTTTCTTTATTGCACTGTTGTGGTGCGTTATAGTTGAAAACGCACTTTTATAGTGCGTTTTATTTATTGCCAATCTCCACCACCCCGTAAAATAGGGCTTTGCAGCGATACCAGTACTGGCATATATTTTGCTCCTCCCCTAGCACACAAGGCAAGCCGCGAAAGTATATTCGATTATGCATCGGATAACTTTACCAGGCAGCCCTTTGTTAAAGTGGCAGCAAAAGCTGGTAGGATCTCTCAGCTTCCCCAGGTCGGTAGAAGGCGGCAAGCGCTATACCGCGGGGCACAAAAAAACGAGCACAAGGCATACATTATCAAGTAGTCGATACCGATTAGGAGAAAAGGACAGAAAATGAAATCTAAACTAGAATACATCTGGCTTGATGGCTATAAGCCAACTCAAACCTTACGTAGCAAGACTCAAGTACGCGATAATTTTGGCGGCACTGTTGAAGAATGCCCAGTATGGTCATTCGATGGCAGTTCTACCCAGCAAGCCGAAGGCAATGATTCCGACTGCTTACTTAAGCCAGTCGCGGTCTATCCCGATCCCGATCGCGCGAATGCCTATCTGGTGATGACCGAAGTAATGAATGCCGACGGCACACCGCACCCATCAAATGGTCGCGCCACTATCGATGATGATGATGCTGACTTCTGGTTCGGTTTCGAACAGGAATACTTCCTGTGGGACCTAAAGACCAATCTTCCTCCTGGCTTCCCTTCAGGTGGCTACCCAGGTCCTCAAGGGCCTTATTACTGCTCCGTTGGCGCCCAGAATGCCTTCGGCCGCGACGTAATCGAAGACCACATGGACCTGTGTCTTGAAGCTGGACTCAACTTTGAAGGCATCAACGCTGAAGTTGCCGCGGGTCAGTGGGAATTCCAAATTTTTGCAAAGGGCGCAAAAAATGCTGGCGACCAAACCTGGATCGCAAGATACCTGCTGGAGCGCACAGCTGAGCGCTACGGACTGGCGATCAACTACGAGCCCAAGCCGCTGGGTAAAGATCTAGACTGGAATGGCTCCGGTATGCACGCTAACTTTTCGAACGGGCCTATGCGTGATGACGGTGATGAGTCTGTTTTTACCAGAATATGCGAAGCCTTCAGTAGGAATATCGATCGCCATATCAGTGTATACGGTGCAAACAACGACCAACGATTGACAGGCCTGCACGAAACTCAAGCGATCGACGAATTCAGCTACGGCGTTTCTGACCGCGGCGCGTCAATTCGTATTCCAATAGGCACTGTTGAGGATGGCTGGAAGGGACGTCTAGAAGACAGACGTACTGCATCGAATGCCGATCCGTACAAGGTAGCAGCCGCTATTATTAAGACTACAAAGGAAGGCCTGGCGTAAGCCAAGCCTGGCGTTATCAAGAAGCCCGGCCTTTTGACCGGGCTTTTTTATGCCCCTAAATATTGCAGGCAGCCACTTAACGCACTATTATGGTGCATTATTCCTGTTGATAATCGCAAATCCACATCTAAACCTGCACACAAGCCCCATAAACAGCGACCTAGCCAATATTGTTTCTATTGGTTTAGTTATTGCATAGTGCATAGATAGGGATAACAAAAGCGTTCGCTATTGCGCCGTCAGTTGCATAGCTCAAGCCGAAGGGCTGAACGCGTGTATCCCGGCCAAAATCACCATAGAGAAGTAGTAACCGTGACTCTGGACAACCCGCACAAGCGACTGCTGGACAACCAAAAGACTGGGGTTGTGGTGATGGATAAAGACCTACACCTACTCTACCTAAACGTGGCCGCTCAGAACCTGCTCGAAATCAGCGTCCGCAAGGCCAGCAAGCTATTTATTGGCGACGTGCTAATCAAAGCAGCACAAGACATAGCCGAGATGCAAACAGCCCTGACCAATAGCAATAGTTTTACCAAGCGCCAGGCACAACTGCAGCTGATGCACGGCAAAATTGTCGACGCCGACTACACTATTACACCGTTCGAGGAAGACGGCGAACCGCGCGTACTGCTGGAGATCACTTCTTTGGAGCACTCTTACCGGATAAGCCGTGAGGAGTCCCTAAACAGCGCACACGCGACAACAAGAGAATTAGTCAGAGGTCTTGCACATGAGATTAAGAATCCGCTAGGCGGTATCCGCGGCGCGGCCCAGCTTCTAGCGGCAGAACTGAATAACGAAGACCTTAAAGACTACACCAATGTGATCATCGAAGAGGCTGATCGCTTGCACCAATTGGTAGATAGACTGATTGGCTCTAGGCAGCCACTCACCATGCGCCCGACCAATATTCACGAAGTTTTAGAGAGAGTTCGATCTTTGGTGCAGGCGGAGATAAGCGGAAACAGCATCGACCTTATTACTGACTATGACCCTAGTATACCGCCAGTACTTGCCGACTCCTCGCAACTTATTCAGGCGATGCTGAATATCATACGCAATGCAACGCAGGCACTGTTCAGCCCAAAAGTAGAGCACAGTCTCGGCTGCATCTATCTGCGCACTCGAATCATTCGCAACGCAACCCTAGGCGCCAAGTTCCATCGATTGATTGCTAGTATAAAAATTATCGACAACGGACCGGGAATCAAGCCGGACATGATCGACTCCATTTTCTATCCGATGATTAGTGGACGCGCCGAGGGAACCGGCCTTGGCCTTTCAATAACACATTCCATTATCAACCAGCACAAAGGGCTCATCGAGTGCCAGAGCAGGCCTGGCGCAACCTGTTTTACAGTGCTGTTGCCAATCGCTCCCCCGGGGGGTTAGAAAAAGGCTATGAATATATATTTGAAAGCAGGCGATTAATAGTTAGTCAAATTCAGGGCGCAAGCCTAACGTTTCACAAGGTAGTGTGATTTATGAACTCAAGCAATTCTGTCTGGATACTGGATGACGATCGGTCCATTCGCTGGGTACTAGAAAAGTCGCTGGGCAAGACCGGCCTCAATACCGAGTCTTTCGAGAACGGCAACGACCTACTGCACCGTCTCGAGCAGGAGTTGCCCGACGCCATTATTAGCGACATTCGTATGCCAGGAATCAGCGGGCTAGACCTACTGTCGACTATCCAAAAACAGCACCCCCAGCTTCCAGTTATCATCATGACCGCCCACTCCGATCTGGAAAGTGCGGTTTCATCCTATAGCCGCGGCGCCTTCGAATATCTCCCCAAGCCCTTCGATATCGAAGACGCTATCGCGATGACGAATCGCGCGCTGGAACACGTGCGCGAGCAGAACGAAGAAAAAGGCACAGATGGCGAGACTGAAAGTGTTAAGACCCAGAAGATAATTGGCGAGGCGCCTGCCATGCAGGAGGTCTTCCGAGCCATCGGCAGACTCTCACAGTCGAATATCTCAGTGCTAATAAACGGCGAGTCGGGAACCGGCAAGGAATTAGTTGCCCGCGCCCTGCATCAACACAGCCCACGCAGCGACAAGACCTTCGTGCCACTTAACGTGGCCGCTATACCTAAGGAACTCATCGAGTCAGAACTGTTCGGACACGAGAGAGGCGCGTTCACCGGCGCCACCTCACAGCGCACCGGTCGCTTTGAACAGGCTGATGGTGGCACGCTGTTTCTAGATGAGATCGGCGATATGCCCGCCGAAACACAGACGCGACTGCTGCGCGTGCTCTCCGATGGCGAGTTCTATCGCGTAGGTGGCCACACTTCCATCAAAGTCGATGTACGCATCATCGCGGCCACCCATCAAGATTTAGAGAAGCTGGTGGAACAGCACGAGTTTCGCGAAGATCTTTTTCACCGACTCAATGTAATTCGCATTCACATTCCACGTCTAAGCGATCGACGTGAGGACATACCAAAACTCGCTAGCTTCTTTCTGCAATCCGCCGCGAAAGAGCTAGACGTCGAGCCGAAGACACTTAGGCCGGATACCGAAAAATACCTCATGGGACTCAACTGGCCGGGCAACGTACGCCAGCTAGAAAACTTCTGCCGCTGGATTACCGTCATGGCATCGAGTCGTGAGGTCTATCTCGCCGACTTGCCGCCGGAGTTCGCCACACAGGAAACCGTGACAAGTCAAAGCGGTGACTGGACCCAGGGCTTGCATCAGTGGGCGGACCAACAGCTCAGTTTAGGCAATGTAGGCATTCTCAATCAGGCTACGCCTATGTTCGAGCGCACGATGATCGAGATCGCGCTGAAGCATACAGCCGGGCGCCGAAGAGATGCCGCTAACTTGCTGGGCTGGGGTCGGAACACCTTGACCAGGAAGATTAAGGAGTTAGGCAACTCGCGGGAAGACACACAGATTCAGGATAACTAGACCTGGCATCAGAACTAATTCTGTAGTGACTCGATCTAGACTGCCTGAATCCTGTGAATACCTCACAAAAGGCCCTATTCGGCAATTAAATCGTTGCAAATCAAACTCATAGACACCAAAATAGAGCACAAAATTGGTGCAGAACTAAAGCCTGAAAACTAGGCTACAGATTTGTCACCGACAGGTCAGTGAGAATAAAAACATCTATTGGAGCCTCCAATGAGCCAAGAATTCAAGACAATACAGGCGCAGACACCGCTGTTTGCAGACAACAAGAAAATGCAGGAAGTTCTGGCCGGCGAGGCGAAGGCTGGGTGGGACTTGTTGGAGAAAGAAGACAACTACCGCATCAAGTTACAGCGCGATATCAGCAATCGTGAGAACGATAAGAACCTCGATTCTGACCCCTATGCAACAACAGTTGGAGTTAGCCCTATTCTGACTTACGGACTAACAGCGACAGCTACGCTGGCTATCGTGTCTGTCATCCTCTATTTTGCAATCTGGATTCAGTAGCTACGCTGGCAGACTTTGCTCAGGTTCCAATTTCCGCGACATCACGTCCGCCAGAAAATAGTTTGCCCTGCTTCCACTCCTTCTTGCAGCTAATAAACCGTTCGCACTTGAACAGTTCGCTCTACATCTGCGCAAAGCCCTTTGCTTTCTATTGTTGCATAGGTGACTGTACCGATTGTTACTGGTGTGCAGCTTACTGTTGCCGAGCACTGATTCAATCCATCTGCTATGAATGTATAGACACGATCAGTGGCTATACATTCGCGTGGGTTTGCGTTTGCATAGGTGGGGTGCAAGTCTGGCGGAAAAACTGTGTTCATAGCAATCCCAGCACCTGACTCGGCCGCGTAGAATGCTCTTGTGAGGTTTATCTCTTCTTCGAAAGTTTGCGCATTTTGGCTAAGCAACTGATTCACAGCCACAGCAATTATCGCCATCAAAGTAATTACAAATATCGCCGCAGGTAGACCAATTCCTGTTTGGTAGACTTTCTTCACGTCAGCAGCCCCAGATCGCATGCACCACTGCGACTGACAGGATATCGTAGCGATCCAATTCAACTACTATGGAATATATATACCCCAATTGCCGGTGTCACTGTTATAAAAAATCCGAGGCTCACCGTTCAGTGTAGTTCTAGCTGAGTCTGCTACATAATGATAAGTACAAATTTCTGCGTTACGACCGGCTAAGAAGTCTACTCCAGCGGCAACGGCAGCATCGAGAGACCCTTGATCAGCGTTAGCACTTGCAGCATCATTGGCCCACTTGCCAATATCAATTGTCACCCCGTTGCCAGCTGATGCTGCTCCTGTTAGAAGAAGGCCGTTGTAAACCTCCACGCACGCACTAACTGTATCAAGAGTACCGGGAGTGGTAGCGTTAGTGGCAGAACCGGCTGCATATCCTAATGTAGAAGCATCCAAAGTTCCGTCTCCAAACCCTGGGACGGCACTAGTAGGCCTACCTGTACCAGTCCACTGCGCTGTAAATAGAGCGCCCTGTACTGAGGCTACCGAACGTTCCTTCAACTACGAAGTTATGGGCTTCGGTGGTAACATTCATAAACCGTGGCAGGGCGGTCGCTGTAAGAATGCCAAGAAGCAGAATGACCACAACTAATTCAATGAGGGTAAAACCAGATTGTCGGGTGTTACGCATGTTTCGTACGTTTAACGCTCTCATATTTTTTACCCCTTTGTTTTACAACGGGTTTTAATTCAATTGACTGCTCTGGCGACCATGCTGCTTGTTTCAGTTATCTTATATTTTGCCTTTATAAATGCTTAAGCAAATTTGCCGGGTACAGGCACGGCATCGACAAGGCCTTTGATCATTCTTATTTTAGTAGCTTGTTCCAACCCGCAGAATTCGCGCAACATCTCCGCAAACTCCTGTGCTTAATATTGTTGCATAGGTCTTCCCGCTTGCAGTTGTTACGCCATTGCAGCTTACTGTTGCCGAGCATTGGTTCAAGCCAGCCACCGTGAAATTATATACACGCTCAGTAGCTACGCATTCTCCACCTGGATAGCCGGAATATTCTTCTGGCGGGAAAATAGTATTCATAGTAAATCCGATACCGGACTCGGCGGCATAGAATGCTCGTGTGAGGTTTAGCTCCTCTTCGAAAGTTTGTGCATTCTGGCTAAGCAATTGATTTACAGCGACTGCAATTACCGCCATTAGCGTAATTATAAATATCGCTGCAGGCAGACCTATTCCTGATTGACGAGAGAATTTGGCGTTACGCTGAATTCTTTCAATGGGTAGTTTAGGGAACACTACGGGCCAACACCTCATGATTTAATACTACCGAATCATTATTAGCAGTAAAATTGAATTGGATAGAAACCAGTGAATTTCGCACCAAGGTTTGCGCTGACACAGCAAAAGCCGTCATGCCTGCATTGTCCAGATCGTTTGTTATAAGCATCTTATCGGGAGCTGCCGCATAGTTTGGAAGACACCTCTGGTTAGAACCAAACTCACAGACACCCGATTCTTCTTCAGCTGTTACTTGAGACACATAAAAACCGTAGTTTGCATAGCGGTACAGGTTCTGGCCAACTACGCAGAAGCTAACCGGGTCTACCACAATAAAAAATCGTTCATTGCTAGACCTTCGCCTAAATCGGTGCGGTTTTGTTAAGGTAACAGTGCTCTGATCAGGCGATGCACTAGCAGCAATAGATGCGATACCTTGTATCGGCCCCCGATTGGCTGGAAAATTTGGCCACCCAGTCGATGCTCCGTTGTCACCATCATAGACCCTGTTTTGT
>CALKDE010000339.1 GCA_938082955.1 uncultured Pseudomonadales bacterium | reverse complement strand
CTCGTCGAGGTCGAGCTTTTCAACGAACATGTCGATGAAGCTGCTCGCTTCTTCCTGCTGCTTGTCCGCCGCCTCTTCTTCGCTCATCACGTTAATAGTCCAGCCAGTTAACTCACTGGACAGGCGCACGTTCTGACCGTTTCTGCCGATGGCTTGGGCAAGATTATCTTGTTCAACAGCGATGTCCATCGTGTTGCTGTCTTCATCAACAATGATCGAAGCAACTTCTGCAGGAGACATTGAATTGATGACTAACTGCGCCGGATTATCATCCCAAAGGATGATGTCGATGCGCTCATTCGCTAATTCATTCGAGACCACCTGCACGCGTGAGCCACGCATACCAACACAAGCGCCCACGGGGTCGATTCGGCCGTCATTCGTACTAACCACAATTTTCGCTCTCGAGCCTGGGTCTCTCGCCGCTGCTTTGATTTCGATAATCTCTTCAGAGATCTCTGGCACTTCGATCTTAAACAGCTCGATTAGCATGTCCGGAGATGTGCGACTTAGGAATAGCTGAGGGCCACGTTGCTCGGAACGAACATCAATCAAAAGGGCACGCATTCGATCTCCCATACGGAAGGTCTCTCTCGGAATCATTTGATCGCGAGATAGCAGCGCCTCGGCATTGCTGCCCAGATCGATGATAATATTGTCACGCGTTACTTTCTTTACCGTTCCAGAAACAAGCTCGCCAATACGATCTTTGTAATCGCCAATTATGATTTCTCTCTCGGCTTCGCGTACTTTTTGCACGATTACCTGCTTAGCAGTTTGTGCAGCGATCCGACCAAATTCTACGTTGTCGATTTTTTCCTCAAAAGTATCTCCAACAGCAAGGCCTTTCGTCTTCTCTTGTGCTTGCTCGACAGTAAACTGAGAACCCTCTTCCAGATACTCTTCGTCCTCAACTACCGTCCAAACTCGAAAGGATTGGTACTCGCCAGTCTCTCGATCTACTGCAACTCGGCAGTCGATTTCGTCATGATCATTAAGCTTCTTCGTAGCCGCCGCTAACGCCGACTCAATCGCTTCAAAAATCACTTCACGCGAAACACCCTTCTCATTTGAGACGGCATCCACAACCATTAAAATCTCTTTACTCATCATAACAATGTCACCTTACTCAAAGCTTAGATCCGGAGATTAGTCCAGAGCATGGAGTAAAAATAATCTAGAAAACGATACTGGCTTTTTCAATATCCGAAAATTCTAAGCTATACTCAAAACCCTCAACCAACAAGCCAACAATATCTCCTGAAATTTTTATTATTTGTCCTTTAAATTTACGCCTGCCATTTATTGGTCGTCGTAACTTTAAATCCACTTCGCTGCCAACATATTTCAAATAATGTTCAATCGAGAACAGTGGTCTATCCATGCCTGGAGACGACACCTCTAAGGTATACTCTCCGGCAATCGGATCTTCGACATCCAATAAAGCACTTACCTGCCGACTGACTTTTTCGCAATCCTCGATCGTGACACCTTCTTCATGTTCGATATAAATCCTCAGCAGGGAATACTTACCCTGCTGGAGCAACTCGACTCCCCACAAATCCAAACCTAACACTTGAATTGTGGTATCGATCAATTCTGTTACTAGAGCTACGCTACTGTTCACTGTGCTTTTCACTCAGCATCCGGGCTGTATCCCCTAGATACAAAAAATGGGCCAAAGGCCCACTCTAAAATCTTCTTCGCCCACTCAATCTGAGCAAGCGAGAAGCTTGGTGTTTAGTAGTCCGATCTGGACTGCCATACTGCATATTGGTAGCGGCGGGATCCGATCTACATAGAAGATCGAATCTTCACTCATTCACTTCAATCAAATGAGTCTCGCGGTTCGATTTGAACCTACGACCTTACGGCCGCACAGAGCTACTCATTACAAATATTGGTAGCGGGGGCAGGATTTGAACCTACGACCTTCGGGTTATGAGCCCGACGAGCTGCCAGACTGCTCCACCCCGCAACAAATCAAAAACCTTGATTCTGGCTGGCTCCGATCTGACTCAGATCAGAACCACTATCTATACTATTTTCCAGCCCACAGACCTGTGTTCTTATTAATCGGGTTATCCCCGCAACAAATCGCTTCTTCTTGCATAAGAAGAAGCTGTCATTCGCCCTTCCAATACACCCTTGTTTTTAGTAGAAATAAAGCTACGGCAACAAAGCCACAGGCCTCTTCCACAAGGGGAGCGAATTATAAGGACTAGTTGGGGCTAAGGTCAAGGTTTTACGCGGCTTTCGCGGGAATTGAACAATTCCCGCGGGTAAGAGTCAAAATCAGCTTGAGGGACCGATTTTGAATATTTGGTGCCGAAGGCCGGACTTGAACCGGCACGACCGAGGTCACTACCCCCTCAAGGTAGCGTGTCTACCAATTTCACCACTTCGGCTAATTCTATCAATGATCCTAATTATCGCTGCCAGGTAGGCTCGGCACATCTTCCTCATCAGATGATGGCAGTGGCGTCGCATCTAGCTGAGGCACATCCGAGACTACTGGAGCCGCTATTTCCTGCTGCAGTGCTTCGTTTGCCAATGGCGAATTTGCAGCCCCACCCAGTGATGACTGATTCTTAGCAAATACAGCCAGCGATAAGCTCGTTATAAAAAATATTGTCGCGCCTACGGTAGTGGCTCGCACCAAAAAATTACCGGTGCCGGATGCGCCAAACACCGTCTGGGAGGCACCTGCACCGAAAGAAGCACCTGCGTCAGCACCCTTGCCTTGCTGCAAAAGAACCAGGCCTACTATCCCGATGGCTACTATTACATGAACTACAACTACTATGGTTTCCATGATTCTTAATCCGCGCTTTTACAAATGGATACAAATTCTTCGACCTTCAATGAGGCCCCACCTACCAGGCCACCATCTATGTCGACCTGACTAAACAACTCTGTTGCATTGGCGGCATTAACACTGCCCCCGTATAAAATTCTTATGCTCTGTGCGACAGCCGTGTTCGACTTTGCGATGTGTTCCCGCAGCACTCGATGAATTTCCTGTGCCTGCTCTTTGCTTGCCGTCTTTCCTGTGCCAATTGCCCAGATAGGCTCATAGGCTAAAACCGCGGATTGTAGTGACTCTATTCCCACTGCATCGGTCACTGCATTTAGTTGCTCCAGCACAACCTCGGCGCTGGTGCCGGCTTCTCGCTGCGCCAATGATTCACCTATACACAGGATAGGAATCAATCCGCTAGCCTGAGTCGCCTTGAATTTCGCAGCAACTACTTGATCTGTTTCTGCAAAAATCCCACGCCGCTCACAGTGCCCTACTATAACGTAGTTAACGCCATATTCAGCCAGCATGGGCGCTGAAACCTCACCGGTAAAGGCACCTGCCGGTTCAGCCACTAAGTTCTGAGCTGCCAGTTTCAGGTGGCCAGCATCTTCGCTAGCGCACAGTTCAGCGGCGAGGGCTATATGCAGAAGAGTCGGTGCAACGGCTATTTCGACCTTCTTAAGATCTACACTACCAGCGGCTACACCCTCTATCAACTGCCGCACCTGAGTGCGGGAGCCATGCATCTTCCAATTTCCAACAACCAATTTCCGGCGCATACTTACAAATCCAGAAGGGCGAACAATTGAGCATTCTAGAACTGCCCGCCAAAACGGGCGCCAATACTAACTAAGATACACAGGTCTTGCAACACGGATACGCTGTATCAGGCTACAGCTCCAACTTCTTTTTCAA
>CALKDE010000338.1 GCA_938082955.1 uncultured Pseudomonadales bacterium | reverse complement strand
GTTGTACATTCGCACTAGTGCGAATGTACAACTAATTGGGGTCTGTCCCCTAAGTTTCTCAAGGAGTGCAAACAAAAGTGCAAACAAAAATCAGACTGCGCGAGACTCCAGAGATTCCGAAAGTGATCCGGCGAACTCTCTAAGCAATGTCTCAGTTGTAGACCAGTCGATACAGGCATCGGTAATCGACACGCCGTATTTCAGATCACTCAAGTCGTCTGGAATAGGCTGATTGCCCTCCTCCAAGTTACTCTCGAGCATGACGCCGATGATCGACTTATTGCCGCTATTGATCTGCAGTGCGACCTCATCCAAAACCAATTTCTGATTGCGATGATCCTTGTTCGAGTTACCATGACTGCAGTCGATCATGACATTTTCTATCAAACCCGCCTTCTGCAGCTCTTCTTCGCATGCCGCTACGCTCGCAGCATCATAATTGGGTGACTTGCCCCCTCTAAGAATGACATGGCAATGCGGATTGCCCCCTGTTCGAAACATGGCAACCTTGCCATCTTCTGTCACACTAATAAAACTATTAGTAGCGGACGCAGAGCGAATAGCATTTACCGCAACCATCAGCCCGCCATCGACATTATTCTTAAATCCCACCGCCGATGAAATGCCGCTCGAAAGCTTTCTGTGAGTCGAAGATTCTGTAGTCCGCGCACCTATCGCGGTCCAGCTAACCAAATCCTGCAGATACTGTGGCGTAATTAGATCTAAAGCCTCGATGCCGATAGGTAGTCCTATTTCGGCTATGTCCAGCATCAAGCGGCGACCGATACGTAAGCCATGGTCGATCTTGTGGCTGCCATCGAGATGCGGATCATAAATCAATCCTTCCCAGCCAATAGCTGTGCGTGGCTTCTCGAAATAAACGCGCATCACGATCAATAACTCGTTCGACAACTCATCTGCTAGAGTTTTCAGACGTCGAGCATATTCAAGCGCCTCGACCGGGCTGTGGATGGAACACGGTCCGACGACGACGATCAATCTAGGGTCTTCATGATCGAGAATGCCTTTAACTGAGCGATGGCCATCGCGCACTGTCTCCAGCGCCTTGCCTTCTAGAGAAAACTCGCTCTTTAGTGCCGCTGGCGAGGCCAATTCCTCGTGACCGATAATATGAAGATTGTCGACTTCTTTGATGCGCTGTGTCATTACCGTACCTTGATGCTTTTTTTGAGATTCCGGATTATGGTTGAAAACAGCTACTATTCAAAGCCTTATCGCTAAAATGTAGTGACGCACCCGCGACTACCGCGGCGCTGTTTACAGGAGCACTCCTATTCTGTAGATTCCCCACATTATTGAGCCTAGGCTATTATCGCCTTGTACTAGCAACTCAAACTTCAATAAAACAACAGCAATTAATGGATTTCAGTCCAGGACAAGGGGAATAAACAGCGTGCCTAAAGCCAACGAACTTAAACGAGGAATGATCGTCGACATCGATGGCATACCACATATCGTCAAGCAGACAGAGAGTAAAAGCCCCTCATCCCGTGGCGCAGCCACGCTTTATAAAGTCCGCTTTAACAATCTGCAGACTCATCAAAAACTAGACTCTTCATTCAAGGGAGACGATCTCCTAAAGGAAGCTGATTGTGTACGCGTGGGCGTACAGTATTCTTACTTAGACGGCGACACCTACTATTTCATGAATATGGAAGACTTCAGCCAGTACGCGATAGACTCCGATCGGCTTGAGGGTCAGAAAAATTACTTGGTAGAGCAACAAGAAGATATCGTAGCCTTGCTCATGGATGGCAATCTGCTTGGCATCGAATTGCCACAATCGGTAAATCTTGAAGTAACCGATACCCCGCCAGCCGTGACCGGTTCGTCGGCGACGAATAGAAGCAAAACGGCAACACTCTCGACCGGCCTAGAAATTCAAGTTCCGGAATATCTCTGTGTTGGAGAAGTGATTAAGGTGAACACGGTAACAGGAAAATTCATGTCACGCGCTTAGCCTGCGTGAACTGAAATTATCTAGAGGTGCAACAGCACGACGAATACAAAAAAACCAAGTCAGGCTAACAGTCCCAGCAGTGACTCCAACGATCTTCACTGTGCTGATCACCCCAGTTCTGCTGGATGATCTCGGCGTCGTTCTTGCTTAATGCGGCATCTAATCCTGCAAGCTCTTCCTTGCTCATGGACACTGTTTGATTTTTTCCTGATGTCGCCACCACGGTATCTTCCACACCAATGGATTCATCTTCCGAGTAACCACGACGTTTCGCCGTGCGACTGACGACTGTTTTCCCGACTATTTTTGAGTCTGGTTTTGAGTCTGGTTTTAACTCTGGCTTTAACTCTGGCTTTAACTCTGGTTTTAACTCTAACGACTGGTCCGCCGGCTTCTTTTTTGACTGGGTTTTGTTATTCGCCTGTTTCGATTTTCTTACTGCTGGCAAAACCTATTAGTTTACACTTGCTTCTCGCCTCTTTAGTGACAGTACGCAGTGATGCAGAGAAACCCTCAACAGCCACAGAAATTTGCTTCGGATGAACGCTGCAAGAGGTATTGAGAGCGGTACTGGGATTACTATTGGCCGTCATTTTAGTCATTAACCTTTTAATCAATAGGCTCGGGAATAAAGGAACCCGTCTTCAAATAATGAATTGCCTGCTCGATCACCTCGTTGTTTCGCATCATGAATGTATGTGTTACCGGCAAGACCATATGCGCATTCATGCCTCGCACCTTGGTGCTCTCTATGGAAACGATACTATCACTGGGTCCCGCAATAAATAGGAACTCTAAGGGATTGATATTAGTACTTCCTGCAATGATACCAAGATCAAATTCAACAGGACCCAACCTATCAATAATACTGCCCTCCCCCGTCCCTAATGCCACGCCTGCTGGCCCGCCGATAAAACCAAAACCCGGCAGAGGCAAAAGGCCATCCACGATTTCACTCCCCTGATTCGGTGGTCCAAGCATCACCACTCGGCCCAACTCAGAAATCGTGTTCTCCAAGAGATAATAACGCAGCAGTATGCCGCCCAAAGAATGCGTGATGAAATGGATTTCGCCCGGACCCTCGCTCCTGCATTGAGCGAGACCGCGACCTATCGCATCCAATGCCAGCACATCGATGGGGTAGCTACGCGATGGATACTTAATATTCGACACGCTATATCCCGCAGGTGCTAGCTTCGTCTCCAACTCAGACATGGAGTTCGAGAGCCTACCTAAGCCATGCAGAAGTACAACACACTCAGCCACCAATGATGAGGGCAGGACGACGAGTAGGCCAAGCAGGGTAAGTTGAGTGAATTTTTTAAACATGCTTATTGATTAGTTAGGTCGTTTTCATGCGCGTTTTCATGGCTACTTTCGCAACTCCAGCAAACAGCATAATTACTCAGATTGGGTTCCCCGCAACTTGCACAGACCCAATCTGGGCCGACCTCTTCAGACGATGAACCCAAATCGGCAATAATCTGTTTGGCGCGGACGAAGTCCAGGGGCTTAACCCAGATCTGGGGCAGGCATTCTAGAAAAGGCACCTCGCCTGACACCGAAAAAAGGTTCTCATTTTTTATCACCGCCTCGATGTCATGTTGCTCCAGAACATTTTTAATATTCCAAGCATTCGCAAGAATTTCGGTGCTGTAGACCTTCTTCATACTATTCTCATTCTGAATTAGCGATAGATATGACGCCACCTTAAACCCGCCGCAAAGAGAACCGCAGCATAGATGAATACAGCACCTATCACCAAAATACCCAACCGAACTATCTTGTCGGTCATTGTCCAGCTTAGCCACTCTTGCCAATCACCTGCAAAATTCATCAGAAAATAAACCATCAACGCATTCGCCAACACCACCTGAAGCAGGAACCTCCCCCAACCAGGCTGAAACTTAAACACACCATCAACCGTCAGTCCGCGCAGTAATAGGCCCGCATTTAAAAACGCAGCGAGGCTAGTAGCCAGCGCTAAGCCTACATGGGCAAGACCACCTAAGAAGAAGACTAGATTCATTACCATATTGCTCACCATCGCCACGATACCAATCTTTACCGGTGTGCTTGTATTTTGTCGCGCATAGTAACCAGGTGCGAATATCTTAATAGACATGAATGCAATCAAACCTAGTGCATAGGCTTTGAGACTGCCTGCGGAGCTTGCTACATCTGCAGCGGTGAATTTGTCATTGTGAAACAAAGCGATTAGCAGCGGCTCCGCAATCACAATAAGTGCCAGTGCAGAGGGAATAGCTATCAACACTACTAGGCGGAAAGCCCAATCTAGAGTTTCGGCAAATTCATCCCCGGAGGAGGTGGCATGTTTTCTCGAGAGGCTTGGAAGTACAACTATAGCAATCGCAATCCCGAAGGTGCCTAGCGGCAATTCCATAAGACGGTCCGAATAATACAGCCACGACACGCTACCAGACACCAGCATCGTGGCAATAAGAGTGTCGAATAAAAGATTAATCTGGCTCACTGAAACGCCGAACAAGGCCGGCACCATCAGCTTCTTAATACGCTCAACACCCTCGTGATATTTCCCCACAGTAGGCACAGGCATTAGTCGCATGCGAGCCAGAAAAGGCAACTGAAACAAGAGTTGGGCAACTCCCGCTATTAGTACCGCCCATGCCAGCGCCAATTCCGGCACGCGCATATACGGCACTAAAAAAAATGAACAAATTATAAGAGATAAATTAAGCAGTGCCGGTGTCACCGCTGGAACAGCAAAACGCGCGTAACTATTTAAAATCGATCCGCACAGTGCAGTCATTGATATCAGAAACAAATAGGGAAAGGTGATGCGCAGCATCTCTACAAGCAGCGCGAACTTATCTGGCTCATCCGTGAATCCGTAAGCAATCGGTACAGCGATTAGCGGCGCCGCAACGACAGCCACGAAGGTAAATATAAGCAGAAATCCACCTAGACTGCCCGCAACTGAATTTATTAGCAGCTGCACATCTGCCAGGGTCTTAGTGCTGCGATATTCAGAAAGTACCGGAACGAACGCTTGATTAAAGGCCCCCTCGGCAAACAATCTACGCATGAAATTGGGAATTTTATTGGCTACAAAAAAAGCGTCGACACCGTCGCCCACACCGAAAACACGGGCAATAACCACGTCGCGCGCCAAGCCTAAGACGCGCGAGACTAGCGTCATCGAGCCGGTGACACCGCTCGCTTTGAGCAAGCTAGATTCACCGCTCTTGCTGTCTTGGGGTTGCTGTTCGTGAGAAGAGTGAGATTCACTCATTGAGTAGATAGCCTTGCTGGTATAATTAATGCCAAGCACAGATTATCACGCTATTGCTGCCAATCAGCAATAAGTTGAGTATTGTTAAGGGCTTAGGGAAAGCCCGCCGTATTTATTCCTATTGACAATTGGCCGTGAAAACGGCATAGTGTCGCGCTCTGAATTCGGGGATGCAACGCAGCAATAATCATCCTCATTCAATTGAATTTAACGAAATAACCGACTAGAAAACAAAAATCTAGTGCAATAAGGAGCTCCAATTGGCTAATTCTTTACAGGCCCGCAAGCGTGCAAGACAGAGTGAAGTTCGTCGTCGCCATAATGCATCTTTTCGATCCATGGTACGTACTCAAATCAAGAAGGTAGACGCAGCCATCGTAGGCGGCGATCACGCGAAGGCCGTTGAAGCCTATAACACTATGGTTCCTGTAATTGACCGCATGGCAGACAGAGGAATTATTCATAAGAATAAGGCTTCTCGTCACAAGAGCCGATTGAATACAGCAGTAACGGCACTGAAATAGATTAGTTTCAGATCTGAAAAAACCGGCAGAGGCCGGTTTTTTTATGTCTAGAATTTGCGTCCTACAACCCTTTGCAGTG
>CALKDE010000337.1 GCA_938082955.1 uncultured Pseudomonadales bacterium | reverse complement strand
GAAAGTCTATAGCGTTTGAGTGCCGCGAGCATCGCATCACTAACCGATATCTCTCGCTCTTTATTGCCTTTACCTACGGTGAGGAACCACCAGTTTCCCTCCTGATCGGCCTGAAAATGACCCATCTGCGGTTGCCAGCGGCTGGTATCTACCAATTCTGAAATTCTGAGATACATGGCGAAGAGGGCGTTCATTACGAACAGTGTTCGTTCGTGTACGTGTGGCTGTTCTACCGCCATCTTCTCAACTGTTTCGATAACGAAGTCCCACTGAAGGGGTGACAAACGCCTGATCTTCCCCTGACCCTGCTGCTTTCGCAGAAATTTACTTTTCTGGCGAATTTGGGCAACTGGGTTCGCTGAGAGATACCGCTCTTGAATTAGAAAGTTAAAAAAGCTACTCAACACACTGAAAAGTGACTGCAGTGCCGCCTGAGAGGTAGCAAATTCGCCACTCGCATGCACATAAGGTCGCCAGTCATGGTTTGGGGTGCGCTCGCCTAAGCGCAGCAGGAAACGAGGTACATTCTTTTGTCCTACCCACGTTGTAGGTGGTTGCTTCGAAAAT
Organism: uncultured Pseudomonadales bacterium; assembly: GCA_938082955.1. Lineage (GTDB taxonomy): Bacteria > Pseudomonadota > Gammaproteobacteria > Pseudomonadales > Pseudohongiellaceae > UBA9145. The sequence goes on along the minus strand of CALKDE010000337.1, from coordinate 5,167 downwards.
TCCACATAAGCTTCGATGTCTTCCCTAACTACTTCTTTTAGCGATTTTTTGGAAATAAGCAGACACCAGTGCAAGAAGTGCTCGATCTCGCGTCTGTAGGTACTAAAGGTGTCCGGGCTGCCGCGATAGCTATAGATAAACTCGGCCGCACATTGGTAATCATCAATCACTTCTTGCGTTGTACCTACTGCGATGTGCTGCAGTGATTTTACCGGCTGCTTAAACGGGTTTGGCATTTCATCAAGTGTATCGAAGAAAGCTAATGGAGGGGCTATGTTGGACATTACGTAGTTGCTTTAATAATTTTTTTAAATGAATTATTAACTACTACTAATAAGTTATACGCCTGTAAAGCGAGAGCGAATTAGCAGCCGGTTAAGTGAATTTTTCGGGTTTCATGCCCTTTAGTCGGTGAATTGCCCAGTTACTTGATGCTTGGAGAAGGGCGCATTGGCAATAATGCGCTGTCCTTGTACAATACCCGTTATATACATGCCTACATAACGGTAGTGATATCTTGCATAAATCGATTAAACAAAGCTCTCGCTGCTGCCTTTTGCTCGTTCTGCTGGGCAGCAGCGCTTACGCTTACGCCGAGACTTTGAATGTTGCCGTAGCATCGAACTTCGTCGCTGCCATGCAACACATAAAGCGGGCGTTTGAAGGCAATTCCGCGCATGAGCTTCGCATCATCCGCGGCTCTAGCGGCAAACACTATGCGCAAATTACTAACGGCGCGCCGTTTGATGTCTTTCTTTCCGCCGACCAAGGTAGGCCCAGGCGACTAGTCGAAGAGGGGCTCGCTGATGAATCGGGCCTTAGTACTTATGCCTTGGGCCAGTTAGCATTATGGAGCAGGAAAAAGGATCTTGAACTTGATAGAGACTATCTATCCAATACAAGTAATTACCGCGTAATCGCAATAGCGAATCCGCGCTTGGCACCGTATGGACAGGCTGCCGCTGAGCTATTTAGCTCTCTAGGCGTGGAATCGCTAGTCAGTGGGAGACTGGTAATGGGCGAGAATATTGCACAAGCCTTCCAGTTTGCGTTTAGTGGTAATGCCGATCTTGGCCTGGTTGCCTACTCGCAGACCGAGTCTCCTAATCTGAGCGGACAGGGCTCTGTCTGGTTAGTGCCCAGCGAACTGCATCAGCCCATCAAACAAGATATGGTGATTCTGATTGATTCAGCGGCGGCTTTTGAATTTTCCTCCTTCATGAAAAGTGCAGTAGTACGCGACATTCTGTTAACTAATGGCTACTTATTACCAGAGGCTACGCCTTAATGTTAGCGCAACCGGACATCGCTGCTCTGCTCATCACGTTGAAGCTAGCCGCCACGACGACCCTCATTCTGCTCCTATTAGGTACTCCATTGGCCTGGTGGCTTGCTACAACTCGCTCCAGGGTGCGCAGCGCTATCGAGGCTGTCATCGCCTTGCCGCTGGTATTGCCGCCAACAGTCCTAGGGTTCTACCTACTGCTGGCTTTTTCGCCCGACGGCCCTATAGGAGCCACCACGGCGGCACTGGGCTTGCCCTCGATGGCGTTTTCTTTTTGGGGGCTAGTCTTAGGCTCAGCCATCTACTCCTTGCCATTTGTGGTCCAGCCACTTCAGAACAGCTTTGCTGGCCTAGGAAGGGTGCCGCTAGAGGTGGCAGCAACATTGGGCGCTCGCCCGTTGGACAGGTTCATTAGCGTTGTCCTGCCTTTGTCTAAGATGGGTTATTTAACCGCTGCTGTACTTGGCTTCGCCCACACGCTTGGCGAGTTCGGCGTCGTGCTTATGATTGGTGGCAATATCCCCGGAGAGACCCAAGTGCTTTCTATTGCTATCTACGATCACGTCGAGGCGCTCGAATATAGCCAAGCCCATTGGTTAGCAGCCGGGTTGCTTTTATCTTCTTTCTTAGTTTTATTAATGATTTACAGCGCTAATAGAAGGTTTCACCTAATGAAAACAGCATGATAGAAGCCGCTCTACAGCTCAATAAGCCTGACTTCAAATTAGAGGTGAATTTCAGCGTGCCTGGCCGTGGCGTCACCGCTGTATTTGGCCCCTCTGGTTGCGGTAAGACTACATTGCTTCGGGCGATGGCAGGTTTAGAGCCCGATACCACAGGCTCGCTGTCTGTCAACGCTGAGCAATGGCTAGGCGCGAATGGCAGCAAAGCCGTAGAGGAAAGGCGGGTGGGCGTGGTTTTTCAGAACCCTAGCCTGTTCCCACACCTTACTGTCCAGGAGAACCTTCTTTATGGAAGGAAACGCTTAAGAAAAATAACGGAACCTATTGATTTAAAAGAATTAATCTCCTCGTTAGGAATACAGGAGCTACTTCTGCGCTATCCAGAAGGCCTCTCTGGCGGTGAAAAACAGCGGGTCGCCCTAGGCCGCGCGCTACTAGCTGATCCGAGGTTACTGCTGATGGATGAGCCTTTGTCGGCGCTAGACCAAAGCAGCAGAGAAAAACTGCTGTTACTTCTTGAAAAATTTCTTCAAGATATTGATATACCGGTATTTTATGTAACCCATTCCAGCGAAGAGGTCGCACGACTGGCCGACAATTTGGTGCTTCTTGCCAATGGCGTCGTAAGCGATCATGGCGCTATTCAGCAGGTATTAGGTGCTGTTGATGGCGAACTAAGCCGCAGTGATACTGCCTTTAGTATGATCGAAGGGCAGATAGCCACTACGCAGCTCCCAGGGCTAATCTGTGTGGATTGCGGCGCAGGCATCGTGTTACAGCTACCCGACTCGACCTCAATGTCAGGGTTTCGTTACCAGCCTGGTAGCGCAGCTCGGCTGCGCATACGGGCTCGAGATGTCAGCCTTTGTCTAGAGGCACCTCAGCGCAGCAGTATCCTCAATATCCTTCCTGCTGTTATAGCAGAGCTGGCCGCGAAGCCTCATAACGGTAGTCGGATAGTTAAGCTCGATATAGCAGGGAAGCAGCTGCTTTCGAAAATTTCTGAATACTCAGTGCGACAATTGGAGCTCAGGGCAGGGCAACCTGTATTTGCTCAGATCAAGTCAGCTGCACTGATATAGCCTTAGTAAGCAAAATTTAAGAAGCATTATTAAAATTTTATCTGATGCGCTGCCACGGATGCCAGTCGTTGCTGATTAACTGGCCAGCTAGGCCAGCATCAGAATGACGCTAGAGGCTTTAAACAGTGCAGAAATCACTGTCCCCTGTGTGAGGGCCAATTGATCGGCGCTTTTGTTTGTAATCATGGCGCTCAGCGTCTTCCCGCCTGCCAGCTCAATCGTCACATCGGCGTTCACGGCTCCGCGATCTAGATTAACCAAGACCCCTGTTAGGACATTGCGAGCACTGACTTTGAGGTCGTCACCTACTGCTAGGGTCACAGACGAGGCTTTAATCATTGCGATGACCGATAGCCCTTGGGCAAGCTTCATCTCTCGCCGGCTTTGCTCCGTGACCATCGCTACGATCCGCTGCTGGTCAGAAATCTGAACCTGTATTTCTGAATTGACAGCGCCAGTTTCTATCTGGGCAATACTGCCCAGAAATTGATTGCGAGCACTGGTTTGTAATAAGGCGCTTTTCATGAATTTTGACACATCGTCTAAGGAGCTTAGTTGTTGATTCAAATTCTCTAAGAATTGATTATGTTGTTCCTGTAACTGTTTAAAACCATTCAACATTTCCTCACCATAATCGGTGAGAATCGAGCCGCCACCTTTGCTGCCGCCGGCACTTCGCTTGATGAGGGGCTGCTCGGAAAGGTTGTTGATTCGCTCCAGCCTATCCCAAGCCGTTTTATAGCTCACGCCAGCTATCTTCGCTGCAGCCGTAATGGAGCCGGTATCAGCTATTGCCTGCAGCAGATCGATTTGATCGAGCATCAAAGGCTTGGATGTCGCTTCGGTCAGCCAAATCTGACCCTCTAGGTTTGCCAAGAAATAGTCCCCTCTATCAATCTTGAGGCCCATTATGCCTGATAACCCAATCGAGCCAAGTCTTGACTGGGCCGCTTGCGCGGCTCACATGTGCTTTGCACCGGGCTCACAATAGGATAGATTTATTTGAACTGAGTCAGCAAACAATTTGTGGGTTTACTTATCGCAGCGGCGTTGTTTACTAATAACCCTACGTTATTAACAATTAACAATATTTGGAGTGAAAAACCAGGCGTAAGGTAACCTTGGCGTCCTTATTAGCAGCTCTTTTAGGCATATGTATTGGCTCAAGAGTTTGAGCCGCGGCGGACATCCAGCTCGGAGATGATGCTGCGCACGAGACCTACGGCAGAGCCTATATACGAAGATGCCGAGGATGAAGGCAATTATGCTTTACCTGGAATACTTGCAGTAGCGCGGAGGTTAGAGCAATAAAATTCTGAGCAATAGTTACTCTTTTGTATAATATTGTAAATATTTATAGTGCTTAATTACAAATAGATAGATGTTAAATCTATGCTAGAACATTATCATTGAGGAGTTGGCAGGCTAGGGGTGATCACTATCTTTTGATAGGCCGTATACGGCTTGATCCTTACTACCGGCGTTGGCGACAGATCGATTTTGAACGATTAACAATACTGGATAAGCTTTTTCGATATGAAATTTGTAAGTAGACTTACGTGTGCGAATAAGCAAGCTAGGGTCATTCTAGTTGCTGTGTTTAGCGCAGGTGGCTTATTAGGCTGCAGTAGCCTGGATAACACAATTGTGGACCCTGTTCAGTGGTGGGCAGTTAATGGCTGGGTCGGCGCGGTGACAATACAGCTATACGATAATAACTGTCATCGCTTTCTAAAAGACATCAAATTTAAACGCAATGAAGAGGTTAAAGTCATTTCTTGTGGTGATGGGCAGGGCCAAGCTGATGTGCGTTTTCGCCGAGAGGGCTATCCTTCAAGGACGGACCCTTGGAGTCCAAATACCTCTGTATCAATTAACCAACGAACTTTAGTCAGGTAGATTAACAGCCTGAGGATTGAAACATTTTGCTGTTGTTGGCAGGTAGGATTGACCGCCTCTTGTCCACATTCACTATTTCCGGTAATCTTTATTACCGGAAATAATAGAATAGTCCATGTTTAAAGGAACGCCGCTTAAACTACTGATAACGCTCACCTAAGCCACGATTGGAATCTACACAGCCGCGCGCTTAGTGCGCATTGTGACCAACTCTTCAG
>CALKDE010000336.1 GCA_938082955.1 uncultured Pseudomonadales bacterium | reverse complement strand
AAATCGAAGCCTAGTCAATGACCTGGGCTCTTAATGCCGGTTAGATTCTTTGCTGACCTAAAAAAAGAATAACGCTGAGGACAGCGAATGACTGCGAACACCGATAGTAATTCCGAAAACACTTCCGAAGATTTAGCAGTCAAATTATCATCGGAAAAAGTAGCTGCTGCCAAGGCTTACCAGAACCCTTATTACCGCTATCTAGTGTTAGGCATTCTCACCGCCGCCTATGTCTCCAATTTCGTAGACAGGCAGGTCATCAATGTTCTCGCCCAGTTCATCATCGACGACCTGCAGATTAGCGATGGTCAATTTGGCATGCTGTCCGGTCTCGCCTTCGCATTGATCTACACAACCCTCGGCATACCCATCGCGCGTTTGGCCGACGTCAGTAACCGGCGCAATATTATAGCCATATCAATAACCATATGGAGCATAATGACCGCTCTCTGTGGAGCGGCAAATAATTTTTTTCAGCTATTCATGGCTAGGTTTGGCGTCGGTGTCGGCGAGGCGGGCGGATCTCCTCCAGCTCACTCTATTGTCTCCGATATATTTCCAGCCGCGCAACGCGCTACTGCTTTATCTATCTATTCTCTTGGCGTATACGGCGGCATTCTAGTCGGTACGGTCGGCGGTGCCTATCTCGTTCAATATTTCGATTGGCGCACTGCTTTTGTAGTGGTCGCCATCCCGGGAATATTTCTTGCGCTACTTGTTAGATTCGTAATTAAAGAACCGCCACGCGGCATGGCCGAATCACGCAAAGATGTGGCGCCACCGGGCTTCCTGCGTGTACTGCATTTCCTTTGGGAAAGAAAATCGTTTCGACACCTCTCCTTCGCCTGCGCGCTGCATGCCTTCGTTACCTATGGCATGGGGAACTTCATGCCGCTATTTCTAGGGCGCGTCCATGACATGCCAATTTTGGATGTGGGTTTGTACTACGGTCTGATCGCAGGCATCGGTGGTTTGGCCGGCACTTTCTTCGGTGGCTGGATGTCAGATCGTATGGCAAACAAGACCGGAGACAAAACTTGGTATATATGGATTCCCTTTATCTCCACGGTGCTGGCAATTCCTCTGGGACTGATTACTTTCTTAGTAATGCCTAGCGGATATAGCGCGGCGTTCTCCTACTTTCTGCCAGTTTTCTGCGGCGGATGGTATCTTGCGCCCTGCATCGCATCAACGCACTTCTTGGTTGGTATTCGCATGCGCGCCATGGCATCGGCGATCTTGCTGTTCATGTTGAATTTAATCGGCTTAGGACTCGGCCCAATGCTAACCGGCTTCATGAGCGATTTTTTCGAACCGAGCTACGGCTCTGATTCGCTACGCTATGCGATGTCGATTACGCTGATGGTGAATGTCTGGTGTGCCTTCCACTATTGGAAAGCGACCCACACGATTAGGGAAGATTTCGAAAGGGCTCCAGACTAGCTAGGGTGCTATCTAGATTGCCTCGAGCGCCTGGGTGATCTTGCTGACGCCGATTACCTCGAGGCCGGGGATCTTATTCTTCGGCGCATTCGCCTTCGGAACGATAGCCCGAGTGAAGCCGTGCTTGGCCGCCTCCTGTAATCGTTCCTGCCCACCGGGCACAGGACGAATCTCACCCGCCAATCCCACCTCTCCGAACACGACCAGGTCCTTAGGTAGGGATTTGTCCTGAAAGCTGGATACGATCGCGAGCAATAGCGCGAGATCGGCGCTTGTCTCAGTCACTTTGACCCCACCTACCACGTTAACGTAGACATCCTGATCCGCCATATACAATCCGCCATGACGGTGCAGTACAGCTAACAGCATAGCTAGGCGATTCTGCTCGAGACCGACTGCCACTCGACGCGGATTGCCCAATTGGCTGCCATCGACGAGAGCTTGTATCTCAACCAGCAGAGGGCGCGTACCCTCCCACAGCACCATCACTATCGAGCCGGGAGTGTCTTCTTCGGTTCGTGCCAAAAATATCGCAGAGGGGTTCTTAACTTCTTTAAGACCGGTCTCAAGCATGGCAAACACGCCTAGCTCGTTGACCGCGCCGAAGCGATTCTTCTGCCCGCGCAGAATTCGATACTTACTGTCGTTACCGCCCTCCAACATGATGAAGCAATCGATCATATGTTCTAACACTTTAGGGCCCGCCAGATTGCCATCCTTCGTCACATGACCTACCAGAAATAGAACCGTGTTCGTTTGCTTCGCATACTGAATGAGATAGGCAGCACACTCGCGCACCTGAGAGACGCTGCCTGGTGCGGACGCTACGTCGCCGCTGTGCATGACCTGAATCGAATCCACAACCAGCAGCTGTGGCTGGTGCTCCTGCGCTGCTTTGCAAATCTGCTCGACATTGGTCTCGGCCAACATCTTCAAATTCTTTTCTGGCAGGTTCAAACGCTTCGCGCGCATGCCAACCTGTTGCAAGGATTCCTCTCCAGTGACGTACAGGGCCGGCTTTCCGGAATTTGCTAACAGGCACATTATTTGGAGTAAGAGCGTACTCTTGCCAGCGCCAGGATTGCCGCCGATCAAAATGGCCGACCCTGGAACCAGACCACCGCCGAGAACGCGATCCATCTCATCAATGGTGCTACTAAAACGCGGGAGGGCCTCTAGATCTATATCGGAAAGGTTTTGTACATTGGATTTATCGCCGGAGTAGCCCTGCTTGCGGAAGTCGACTTTGGTTGCCGGCGAGGTGCTACTGCTGCTGCCTAGATTGATCTGCGATAGCGTATTCCAAGCCTTGCAGGAGGCACATTGACCCTGCCATTGACCGTGTTCGGTACCACAGTCAGTACACACGAATGCGATTTTATTTTTAGACATACTCTGTATTCAGCTTTTTGTAGTTTGCTTTATTACAAATAGGGCGAAGAAAAGCGCATCGCAAGTCATTCGTCAGTATAGACAAATTCAACCCGCTTGGTGACTTTGCAAAACAATTCGTAAGAAATTGTATCTGCGTAGCGGGCTACTTCATCAGCTGGAAGCCCGTCTCCCCATAGCACTACCTCAGTGCCTATCTTTACCGAATCGAGTCCAGTCAAATCGATCGCAATCGTATCCATAGACACCCGGCCTAATAGTCCTGCGCGGCGTAGCCCCTGCTTAGAATTGACCAAAACTGGCGTACCATTCTTCGCCGAGCGTGGATAGCCATCTGCGTAACCTACGGAGACGATCCCTACCCGCGTGCGTTGCTCACAACGATGGATCCCGCCGTAGCCGATGGTGCCACCCGCCTCAACGTTATTGATGGCAATGATCTTTGCGCGAAGCGTCATAACCGGCAACAGCCCTATTTCCTCGGCAGTGCGATTCCCAAAAGGTGACCCGCCATACAACATGAATCCCGGCCGCACGAATTGATGATGCGTTTGGGAAAGGGACAATATGCCGGCAGAGGCGGCGAGGCTAGCTTGCACCGGTCCTTGCGTCGAGTTAGCGACCTGCTGCTTGAGTGAATCGAAGTCCGCTATCTGCCGCTGCGTGAATTCAACCGCTGATTGATTCTCAAGATCGTCGGCGCTAGCTAGATGCGACATGAGAACGACCTCTGTCTGTGGATGCCGGTGCAATTCTTCATAGACTCGCAAGGCCTGTTCTTTGTCAAGGCCGAGTCGATTCATGCCGCTATTGAACTTCACCCAGACTCGACCAACCCCGGATAGCTTCTCCGTCTCCAAATATTTTTCAATCTCCTCAAACTGATACATCGAATGGATCACAGGCTCAATCTTGTTATTGAAACAGCGCTTCATTTCCACTTTGTTACGAAAGCCGCAGAGAAGGAGGATTGGGGTGCTAATGCCGAGAGTACGCAGTTCCATAGCTTCTTCGATAGAAGCCACAGCAAGGGCTGCAAATTTTTTGTGCATCGCCTTGAGCGCTAAAGCCACTTGTTCGACGCCATGACCATAGGCATTCGCCTTTATCACAGGGATGATTTGTGATTCAGGACAATGGACGCTTACTTGTGAGAGGTTCTTCTTGAGCGCACGTAGGTTTATCGTAGCCCAAACTCTTAGTGAGGGGTCAATCATGATCGCTTGGACAATGGCGGGTGACTATCCATGGGTGTAACTGTCGTCGTATCTTGGTTGTGCATGATTCTCGAAGCGCGTGTACTTGCCAACGAAGCTCAGCCTTACTGTGCCGATTGGACCGTTACGGTGCTTACCAATAATCACCTCGGCGACTCCTTTGTCCGGCGAGTCCTCGTTGTAGACCTCGTCTCGGTAGATGAAAGAAATAATATCGGCGTCCTGCTCGATCGCACCTGATTCCCGCAGGTCCGACATTACCGGCCGTTTGTTAGGTCGTTGTTCGAGGCTACGATTGAGCTGCGAAAGGGCTATAACTGGACACTCGAACTCGCGTGCCAACAATTTCAATGATCGCGATATCTCAGAGATCTCTCCGACGCGATTGTCGCCAAAGCCTTTGATTTGCATTAGCTGTAAATAGTCCACTACCACCATACCGAGGCTGCCATGCTCGCGCACGATTCTGCGTGCCCGCGCTCGCATCTCCATCGGACTCAATGCAGCACTGTCATCGATGAAAAGGGGTCGGTCTTTGAGTTTCGCCACAGCGTTATTAAAGCCCGGCCAATCTTCTTCTGTTAATTGTCCGGTACGCAGTTTAGTCTGATCTAGCTTGCCGATCGAAGAAAGCATTCGAAAGATGAGGCTCTGTGCCGGCATCTCGAGGCTGAAGACCAGCACTGGATCGTCAGTGCTCATCACTGCATTCTCAACCAAGTTCATAGCAAATGCCGTCTTACCCATAGAGGGCCTTCCGGCGACGATAACCAAATCCGATTTCTGCCAGCCGGAGGTCATCTCATCAAGATCGGTAAAGCCAGTGGACAGTCCCGTGAGGCTGCCATCTAAGCCCGCAAGTTCATCGATCCTATCCACGGCCTTGCTGAGCAAAGGATTGATCGGGACGGGGCCCTTATCCTGCGGTCGCTCATCCGCAATGCTAAAGACTTCTTGCTCTGCCTCATCCAAGACCACAGCGGCCTTCTTACCACCAGTGTTGTAGCCACTGTTGGCAATGCCGTTAGCGACACTGATCAGCCGGCGCAGAATTGCCCGCTCGCGGATGATCTCGGCGTAGGCATGTATATTCGCCGTGCCTCTGGCATTGTCTGTTAGTTCGCCCAGGTATTCCACGCCACCGGCACCCTCCAATTCGTTCAGGCTATTGAGGGATTCCACCAATGTCACCACATCGATAGGACTACTGGCTTCACTCTGCTGAGACATCACGCGGAATATAATTTGATGCTCCGGCCGATAGAAGTCTTCAGGAAGCAGCACATCCGCCAAATTGTCCCATTC
>CALKDE010000335.1 GCA_938082955.1 uncultured Pseudomonadales bacterium | reverse complement strand
GGTGAACTGCATTCAGGTCCCGATCCGGATTGGGGTTTCGTAAGCGAGATTCCTACAATAGAGATGCAGTTGCTTGATCCTGCGCAATCTCGCCGCATCTGGATTGCCGAGTACGAGAATAAGATCTACATCTGGTCGGGCTACATGGGTAATCCAATCGGACGAATCTGGAAGCAGTGGCCGATACAGGCTGAACGCGATGGCCGTGCGGTAATTCGCATCAATGGTGTGCGTTATGAGCGTCAACTACAACGCATACAGTCGGGCGATGTGCTCGATGGGTTGACTGCTACTATCACGGGGAAGTATCCGTCGGCGACGACTCGTGCCGCGGTCGAAGCAGGCGATGTGTGGGTATTCGAAGCAGCGCCGCGAAGCTAGAAAGGGAAATAAAATAAACGCAGACAGTGATTAGATAATTCCCTAAGGATTTGGAGCATGAAAAACTTTTACATTTTTACCGCGGTCGCTGTTGTAGTTACGGTTCTTGCTGTGCTGTTTGTACCCGGTGTTGATGATTATGTGGAGCGTACTTTTCAGGTATATCTGGGCCGCGCCGCGCGTTAAATACTATTTTTTAAGGAGGTAGGAGCTATGATGATTAATTCAATTCAGCTCAAACTGACTCCAACAAAGATTCTAAGCCAGCTAGTTTTCGCAGTGGCTTGTTGCAGTTCTGCTGTTGCTCAGTCTGATTGGACGCCCAATATTCTCGCCGATGGGCAACCGGATATCGGTGGTATGTGGAATAACGTCGGGGCTACGGCAACGCCCCTGGAGCTGCCGGAACAATTTCAAGGGCGCGAGCCTAGTCAGGAAGAAATTGTAGAGCTTATAAGAACAAGAGACGAAGCCAGAAAGTCAGATACTTGGACGGGTTTCGAAAATAGCAGCGGTGTAGGTGCCTACGAAAATTACTGGTTCGATTGGTATTGGTCCGATGCGGTTGCCGATGCGCCTGCATTGATTGTGGAGCCGCGAAACGGTCGTCGTCCTGCATTAACAGAGGAAGCGAAAGCTATAGTGGCTTTTAATGTGGAACATGAACACGATTCTGCGGGCAATGTGGAATCTGGTGACCGTTGTCTCTCTCGTGGTGTGTTCGGCATGATGATGCCTACCGCCTACAACAACGGCAAACTCATTGTTCAGGCGCCTGGCTACGTCGTTATCCATAGCGAAATGATTCACAACGCTCGCATCATTCCCATAGATGCAGGTGCGCATCTACACGAAAATATTTCTCAGGTAGAAGGTGATCCTCGAGGTCACTGGCGCGGTAATACACTGTATGTAGAATCTACAAACTTTGACTACGTGGGCAATATGCGCGCTCCGGGTACGCCGGGCCCGGGTAATGCTCCACAACATCCTGGCCGTAAGATGTTAGAGACATTTGCTATAGTGGATGAAAACACGCTGCGCTACACATTGACCGTTGATGATCCTCAAACCTATTCTGAGCCTTGGACCGTGGCTTTTCCTTACGCACGCGACAGTGAATACACTCAGTACGAGTATGCTTGCCATGAGGGAAACTACGCTATGGAGAGTCGCTTAAGCGGTGCGAGAGTGCAGGAAAGAGATTAGAGCTGCTGTAGTTCTGGTTTTCTATTCTTAAATCGCCGATTGTGTGAGCCTAGCCCGAGCTTTGGCATGTTTGTTATAATTGCTTAGAACTTACACTAGAGTCTCAATCCATTGCTGGGTGGAAATCTGAGTTAGTTTTGACAACGAGTTTAGCAGTCTTTCTTAATGCAAAAAATATTGGTTTTAATTGTTAGCTACAGTCTCGCTCAATTGCAGATGGCATACGCCGCTGAAGGTAATTGTCAGCCACTACCGAACGGCGAACGCGATGTCTTTGTGGAATTGTTATCTGAAGCAGACGCGAATGCGCTGCTGCAAGTTAATGTCGATGACGGCGAGGTCTGCGTTATCAAGCGTGGATCAATCGCCCTTAATGAAGCGACAGCCGCCAATTTCTCCGTTAGTGCTGCCTTAGATGAACTTGTGGTTGAAGCTGCGGTTGATGGATATGAAACATGGCTACGGATCGACAGTGCATACAGCGGTGAGTTACTGCTTGATAGAGCCACCAGCGAGAAACTGGGCCTCACAGATGCCGAGTTTATTGGTGATAATTCTCAGCTAGAGGCGTCGGACTTCTTTATCGAATACGTTGGCTCGCTCGAGATTGGTGGGATACGGCTGCGTAGCGTGGAAACTAATATCCCCTTATTAGAAGTCCCGTATGATCACTACGCCGATCGAGGTCCTAGCTCCGAGAAGTCGACTATTGAGGCAGAATTTCTTACGGTAGGTTCAATAGGGGAGGAAATCTTGGAAGCGATAATCATTGTACTGGATGTTGCGAATCAACAAATTTATATGACGCAGGCGAACTAACTGGTTATCCTGTCGCTTAATTCATGGACTCGAAGTAACCAGCAGGACTACCAGCACTAACAACTACACAGATAATCTCAAAAAAGGATATACGCATGAAACGCTTAATTTTGACTTTCTTAGCACTACCTAGCTTCATCGCTTCAACGGCATTCGCGCAGGAATACGTTGCAATCGAAATGGAGATCGATGTCGATAAACCCGCCGCAGAAGTCTGGTCCAAAGTCGGAGGCTACTGCGACATCAGTGAATGGCTTAGCCTCCCATGCGAGATCACTGCAGGTGATGGCGCTTTAGGTACGGTC
>CALKDE010000334.1 GCA_938082955.1 uncultured Pseudomonadales bacterium | reverse complement strand
AGCGGAGCCTATGAGGCGAGCTGTGTCTACTCCAGCATAGGCCATGATGTTTGGATTGGCCATAATGTGGTTGTGATGGCGGGAGTAAAGATTGGTGACGGCGCCGTTATCGGACGTGATGCAGTAGTTACCAAGGATGTTGAGCCCTATCAGATCGTGGTCGGCAATCCGGGTAAGGTTGTGCGTACGCGTTTTACTGTGGGGCAGATTGTGAATCTGATGAAGAGCCAGTGGTGGAATATTGACTATGCCGCGCTTAAAGACCTACCCTTTGACGATGTTGATGTATTTCTGAAACGCCTGGAAGCGCAGCAACCTATGGCTGACTATGGGTCAGTCGAGATTCGCAATAGGAAAATCAAAAATTAAAAACCGCGGTTATTTACTTTCATCAATGACAAAATTTCCTAATCCGATATTTCTGCGTTGCTCCTACCAATGCGGCGAGACTCCCGAGAAATGATCTTTTGACTGTTATTAATCTAGACGCTATAGAAAAACTCGCAGCAAATTTTTTCGCAAGCGATCAGTCCGATGCGCGCAGGATCTTTCATGGTCGAGGCCACCTCTTTCCCGGCCTAGAACATGTCTGCATCGATTGGTTCCGACCACTGGTTTTGATAACTGCCCATGCTGAAATCGATGATATTGAAGGATTGACGGAAATCTTGTTGCGGGCCGATGAACTTAAGCAAATCCGGACGATCGTACTGCAGAACCGATTCGAGCGCAGTGCTCCGGCGCGGACCATTTATGGCGAAGCGGCAGGCCCGTTAGTCGCAAACGAGGGGAGCTTGCGCTTCGACGTGCATCCCGGTACGCAGCAGAATACCGGTTTGTTTCTCGATATGCGCTGCCTGCGTGGCTGGCTGCTAGAAAACAGTCTTGATGCCAACGTGCTGAACTTGTTTGCTTATACCTGTTCGCTTTCTGTCGCCGCCCTTGCCGGTGGTGCCAGATCGGTGACTAACGTGGATATGAGTAAAACTAGTATTAAGTGGGGAGAGGCCAATCACACCCTTAACCGGCAAGACCTTCGCTACGTGCAGTCGGTTCCGCACAACCTGTTTAAGTCCTGGGGGAAAATGAAACAGTTTGGGCGCTACGATATAGTGGTTATCGATCCACCGATGCGCCAGCGTGGAAGTTTTGATTCAGCAAAAAACTACGGCGCAGTAATGAAGAAGCTTCACGGTCTTTGTGCGCCCGGTGCAAAAGTCATCGCCACCATAAATAGCCCTTTTTTGAGTAGTGATTACCTGCAGGAACTCTTCGAGAAGCACAATCCAGAGGGAGCCTATCTCGGGGAGATGGCTGTCGCGCCAGAATTCAAGGACAAGTATCCTCAACGGGGGCTCAACATTTGCCTTTTCGAAATGCCGGATTTTGGTAATCGGTCTGTTAGCTAGGATGGACTATTTCGCAAGTTGGTCTCGGGCATACGCCAGTACCTGTTGGGTATATACTGATTATCAAGCTGAATCGAATCCAAAGGGGTGAGCTATGAGTGACGAATTGCATGAAGAATCGACTCAAGATAAGCAAGATAAGAAAGGCGCTGCAGTTAAATTTCCGCCTCCTGCGATATTTGCGAGCTGCATCCTCTTAGGTACGGGTTTGCAATATCTACGGCCGTTGGGCCTAGGCATCCCGGAATCCATTGAAATTTTCGGCTACTTGCTGGTGTTATTTGGCATCACTGTAACGATTCTCGTGGCTACATCGTTTAGACGTGCGGGCACTGCCATCGAACCGTGGAAGCCTACTACCTCGATTGTAACAACGGGTTTCTACGCCTGGTCTCGTAATCCCATCTATGCTGGTTTCTGTCTGATAAACATCGGTATTGGAATTGCCAGCAACAGCCTCTGGATTTTCGTTAGTTTTATTCCAGCAGCCTTTTTTCTCTATCACGTTGCGATTGCAAAAGAAGAAGCCTATCTAGAGGGAAAATTTGGGGAAGAATACCTAGCGTATAAGAAGAAGGTTAGGCGCTGGGTTTAGCTCTGTGCTTGGACACAAGGGGCGATTTCGAGTGAACACTATTCAGCATTTTTTGGGTGCGCTTGCTCCGTTGGTATTGCTGAGTACCACGGCGAACGCTCAGCCAAATCAGGAGTCAGAAATGGAAGCCAGGGCCGCCTTAGAGCGTTTTCTTGAAGCATGGAATACGGCAGATAATAGCGCCATTCAAAAGACAGTGAATTACCCCCACATTACGCACGCGCCCGTTGGGCTAATAGTTGCGAAGGCTCCAAGGCAGTTCATTACAGACTTCGAAGAGATGAAGCAGCAGGGATGGGCGCGCAGTACATTTGACAAGATTACCCCTCGTCAATCTTCGGATCACAAAGTAAATTTTGAAGTTGAATACAGTCGCCTCAATGCTGCTGGCGAGGTGATTAGCAGTGGCTATGTATTCTATGTAGTGACTAATGATGAAGGGCACTGGGGGATGCAGTACCGTGCGCCTGGCCAACTGCGCTCGGAGTCTGACGAGGCAGTTCTGATTGATGCTCGGCTGGCGGCTATAGCGTTGGTCGATGAATTCTTTGTAGCATTCAACGCAGCCGACAATGCGGCGCTTCTGAAAGTGAGTCATGTACCGCAAGTTATGTTGAGTGCGGGGCAGTTCATCTTTGCTGAGACTAGTGCTTCGCCGATCGTGACTATGAATTTTGAGCGCATGCGCGAGAGAGAAAATTGGCATAGCAGCGAGTTAGGTGACTTCGAAGTCGTGAATGTTTCAGAAAATCAGGTGATTGTAGAGTTGAGTTTTGAACGCTTTAATCCTAACGCGAAGCATTATTTAACCGGGCCAGCTGTCTGGGTGCTTAGCAAGCGAAAA
>CALKDE010000333.1 GCA_938082955.1 uncultured Pseudomonadales bacterium | reverse complement strand
GACACGTTCAAGATACCGTTCGCATCCAGGTCGAAGGCTACTTCGATTTGCGGCATGCCGCGCGGCGAAGGAGGAATATCACTCAGGTCGAAACGACCCAAAGACTTATTCTGTGCAGCTTGCTTACGCTCACCCTGTACTACGTGAATCGTTACAGCTGTCTGATTGTCGTCAGCTGTCGAGAAGACCTGCGTCTTCTTAGTAGGAATCGTTGTGTTCTTGTCGATTAGATTACTCGAAACGCCGCCCATGGTTTCGATACCTAAAGACAAAGGCGTAACATCGAGAAGCAACACATCAGTCACGTCACCGGAAAGTACCGCCGCTTGAATCGCCGCACCAACTGCAACCGCTTCGTCAGGGTTCACATCGTGACGTGATTCCTTACCGAAAAACTCGGCTACCTTCGCCTGAACCAGTGGCATACGCGTCTGACCACCAACAAGAATCACATCGTCGATTCCTGAAACATTCAAATCGGCATCAGCCAGAGCTGTCTTCAGTGGAAGCAAGGTACGCTCAACTAATTCTTCAACCAATGACTCGAATTTCGCTCGCGTTAACTTTTGCACAAGGTGCTTAGGACCCGATGCATCAGCTGTAATATAAGGAAGGTTCACCTCGGTAGACTGCGCCGACGACAATTCGATCTTCGCCTTCTCTGCCGCTTCTTTAAGACGCTGCAGTGCAAGCGGATCGTTGTGCAGATCCATGCCTGTTTCTTTCTTGAACTCGTCTGCCAAGTAGTCAATCAGGCGCAAGTCGAAATCTTCACCACCTAGGAACGTATCGCCGTTGGTAGAGAGCACTTCGAAAGTGTGCTCGCCATCCGTCTCGGCGATTTCGATGATTGAGATATCGAAAGTACCACCACCGAGGTCGTAAACCGCGATTGTTGAGTCACCAACTTTCTTGTCCATGCCGTAAGCAAGGGCAGCAGCGGTTGGCTCATTGATAATACGCTTAACGTCTAGACCCGCAATTCTGCCGGCGTCCTTAGTTGCTTGGCGCTGAGAATCGTTGAAGTAAGCAGGGACAGTAACAACCGCTTCGGTAACCGCTTCGCCGAGAAAGTCTTCAGCTGTCTTCTTCATCTTCATCAGAGTCTGCGCAGAAATCTGTGGAGGCGACATCTTCTCGCCATTGACCTCAACCCAAGCGTCGCCATTGTCGGCATCTATAATCTTGTAAGGCACCATCTTAATGTCTTTCTGGACGACATCGTCTTTAAACTGGCGACCAATCAAGCGCTTGATAGCAAACAAAGTGTTGCTTGGATTCGTTACTGCCTGACGCTTCGCCGGCTGACCAACAAGCGTCTCACCATCACTGCTGTAAGCAATGACGGAAGGCGTAGTGCGATCGCCCTCGGCGTTCTCCAGAACCTTGGCTTCGCCGCCATCCATCACTGCTACGCATGAGTTGGTGGTGCCCAAGTCGATACCTATTATCTTTCCCATTTCCAAATCTCCAATTATTCTACTGTCCTGCATCAAGCTCAAATGCAGCGCTGATCCGACATATGTATTACTAATGACTTCAATATTGGCCCAATCCGTTGTATTTCAAGGATCAAACCCGTAATTCCGCAATTTTCGTATGGCTATACCCAGCAGCTAAGGGTGGTTGGCATCTGGTTAGTCTCTGATGGCTGCGGTAGAGCGTGATTTAAGGTTCTAACTGGTAATTTCGCGATTTCCCATGGCTCCTATGCCAGCGGCCTTCAATATCAACCTCGATGGGTGAGTTCTCTCTTTACTTAGAGACCATCACCATAGCCGGGCGAAGCACCCGCCCATGCAGGGTATAGCCCTTCTGCATGACGGCGATTACCGTGTTCGGCTCAGATTCGGTGTTTTCCTGCATCGACATAGCCTGATGAAGCTGCGGATCGAACGGCTCGCCTAGGGGGTCAACCGTCTCGATATTGAACTTCTTAAAGCAATCGGCAAAGCCCTTCACCGTGAGATCCACTCCCTCGCGAATCGCTTTGATGGCCTCATCCTCGCTGTTGATAGCGGCCTCCTGCGCTCGCTCCAGATTGTCCATGACAGCCAACAGTTCGATGCAAAGTTTATCCTGGCCGTATTTATGCGCTTTCTCAATATCCTGCTCGGTGCGACGGCGCAGGTTCTGCATCTCCGCCTGGACACGTAGTAGGTCATCTTTGGCGTTCTGTGCCTGCTCTAGCGCAACATCCAAAGCCTGATCACTTTCGCTGCCTTCTTCGGGAGCATCCTCTGAATCAGGCAGGTCGATCTGCTCTTCGTTTGTCTGTTGTGTTGTGTCTTGCTCTGCCGCCTGAGAATCCTCGGGCGCCTCAATCTCTGATTCCTGATCTGGAGTCTGCGTGCTCATGACGTCCCCTGCCTAAATTAGGTGATTCGATTACTGTGCGTATTCATGGCCTGCCAAGCAGGCGATGACCCGTATATGGGGTCTTGAGGAGAGGTTTCAAGCAATTACAGGCAATTCCAAGAAATATTCTTCAGTGACTATTCTCACGACCCGATCCAGAGGTAAATTAGCTAAGTTGTTGGCAAAATAAGCTGCAGGTATTTAATTGCAAATTTTGTGCATTGTTGGACCCTCTTCCAATATACTTTGGGACTATGCTGCAACAACTATCCATTCAGAATTACGCCACCGTCGACACCCTAGAGATCGAGTTCAAAACTGGCATGTCGGTGATATCCGGGGAAACCGGGGCCGGAAAGTCCATCATGCTTGGCGGTCTAGGCCTTACACTCGGTGACAGAGCAGACAAGGGCATAGTTCGCACCGGCGCAAAAAAGGCCGACATCTGCGCTGCGTTCGATATTTCCAACATTCCTGCTGCCCAAAAGTGGTTGAGCAAGAACGACCTCGAAGAAGAATCCGACTCGGGCTCTTGCCTGCTACGCCGCGTAGTCAACGCCGACGGCAGATCGAAGGGCTACATCAATGGCTCGCCGGTCACCATGGCGTCATTGAAGTCACTAGGCGAGATGCTGCTGGATATTCACAGCCAACATGAACACCAATCCCTGCTGCACCGCGCCACTCATCAGCGCCTGCTCGACGATTTCTGTGTCTCCGCAAAACATCTCGCTGCGATGCAAGCCACTTACAAGCAATGGCAGAAGAATGCGCAAATGATCGAGGCGCTGAGTAACCGCTCGCAGGAAGATTCGGCACAGACACAGCTGCTCTCTTATCAATTGACTGAACTAGATGAACTCGGCATTGCCGTTGACGAAGTACCCAAGCTAGAAGCGGAATTTAAGTCATTGAACCACGCGGATGAGACAGTAGCCTCGGTGCACTCGGCACTGACTCACTGTGGCGGCGACGATGAGAAAAATGCCACCGCTGCACTGCATCAGGCACTGACGGCGCTCAACGAATTGCCGGAGAAGAACGCCCGCCTGACCAGCATCATCGAGCTGCTAGAAAGCGCCTCTATCCAGCTGATTGAGGCGGTGTCCGATCTGCGTGCCTTCGCCGATGAATTCGAGGCGAACCCGGAACGACTAGAGCAGGTCAACACACGCCTTGGCTTACTCCATGCAATCGCGCGCAAGCACAAGGTCAAACCGAATGAGCTAGTACAGGTCATCACAGACTTAAGGCAGCAGCTGAACCTTATCAAGAACAGCGATGCCGAACTCGAGAAGCTGGAAGCCACCGACAAGCAACTGCGGGTCGACTACCTCAAGTCCGCCGGCGAGATCAGCAAGCAACGCAAGAAGGGCAGCAGCAAGCTTGCCAAGCAGGTCAATGAACAGCTCAAGCAGCTGGGTATGCCTCATGCGAGCTTGGAAGTGCAGTTACTCGCAACCCAGAAGGACAAGCCCGCCACGAATGGCTTGGAAGTCGTTGAATTTCTAGTGAGCACCAATCCAGGCCAGGCAGCGAAGCCTCTGATCAAGATAGCCTCGGGCGGTGAACTCTCCAGAATCAGTCTCGCGATACAGGTAATCACCGCACAGACGTCACATATTCCAAGCCTGGTATTCGACGAGGTTGATGTAGGTATTGGTGGTGGAGTCGCGAAGGTAGTCGGCCAGCTGCTAAGACAGCTTGCCCAGCGCACGCAGATTCTGTGTGTTACCCATCAGGCGCCGGTCGCGGGCCAGGGCCATCATCATTTCTTTGTGAGTAAGTTCACGAAAGCGGGATCGACGCTGACGCAGATAACTGAGCTTTCAGAGACTGAAATTGTGCGAGAAGTGGCGCGCATGTTGGGTGGCGAAGACCTGAGTGATGAATCACTCGCCCACGCCGAGAAGATGGTAGCTAGCAACTAGCCAGCCGTTATTCCTGCCTAGCTCACTCTATTCTTTGGCTTGGCAGTCTTTGCAGATGCCATAGAGATACATGCTGTGGTCGGTTATCCTAAAACCGTACTTCTCGGCGATCATCTCTTGCTGACTCTCGATAACCTCATCGTAGAACTCTTCAACGCTGCCGCATGTCTGACAGACGATATGATCGTGGTGGTCGATAGTGGTGAGTTCAAAAACCGAACTGCCGCCCTCAAAATGATGGCGCATCACTAAACCGGCCGATTCGAACTGCGTAAGCACTCGATAAACAGTGGCCAGGCCCACATCTTCGTCGGCTTCGATAAGCGCCTTATAGACGTCTTCCGCACTTAGATGCTTGGTCTGGGAACTTTCCATGATTTGCAGAATCTTAACCCTGGGCAG
>CALKDE010000332.1 GCA_938082955.1 uncultured Pseudomonadales bacterium | reverse complement strand
CAAGTTATGTTGTGGCTATCGGAGTAAACCTCAGGCGCGGCAGAAACTACATAGATTGCGGCTGCAGCTTCTCAAATGGTAATGCATCTAATCCGGGAAACGCTTCACAGCAAATTTCAATGGGCCTGCTTTACCGGAATGCATTTCTGATTGCCATGGCGGCTGCGTGCCTAATTCCTGCCAGTGATCGCGGCCTGCAACTTATTGATATTTTTGGATTGGTTTTTTCGATGATTGCATTAATATTGTTATATGGAGCTTTCAATCAGCTACTAACTAATAGAAACGCAATTAATTCTTGGAGAGAAAACAGTGCTTGAAGCCTTAGTAGTCTCCAATATCGTGTTATGGATTTTAATTGTCGTGTTGTCACTTCTAGTTTTGGCTCTCTCCCGCCAATTGGGAATTTTGCATGAACGAGTGGCTCCTGCCGGAGCTCTCATGCCAACTAGCGGACCAAAAGTTGGCGAACTTACTGAAGAGATTGCCCTCACGAGCATTCACAATCAATCACTGGCAGTAGGTGGTGCTGCAGCTAACGGCCTGGCATCTTTTATTTTATTTATTTCGCCCACCTGTCCTGTTTGCAAATCCTTAGTACCAACTGCCAAGTCGCTGGTGAGCTCTGAAAGTCACCGCATGCAGCTCGTGTTTGCTAGCGATGGTGAGCAGCTAGAGCAACATCAACGCTATGCAAAAGACTTGGATATTGATGATTATTCCTACGTGCTTTCCGAAGCCCTGGGCCGAGCGTTTGAAGTAAGCAAGTTGCCTTTCGCCGTATTAATAGATGCCGATGGGATACTTAGGGGCAAGGGTTTAGTGAACACGAGAGAGCATATGGAGAGTCTCATCGAGTCGATGGATTCGGGCATTGTAACCGTGCAGGAATATATTGGCAGCATTCACAACGAGCAAGAATCTATTGAGCCTTCAGCGATGGAACACACATCATGAATATGAAAAAAATTATCGAACGCGGCTATTACTGGATCGACGATCAGGCTCGACAGTCAAGTCTGGCACTTGCACGAAAACTCTCACGCAGAAGCTTTTTATCTAGGCTCGGCATGATGCTAGCGGGTGCTGCGGCATTCCCGCTGCTACCTGTCGCTCGCTCGTTCGCACAAAATTCTGTTCAGGAAGTTGGCGATCCTCAAAGTTGCGAATATTGGCGTTATTGCGCCATGAGTGGCACGCTGTGTTCTTGTTGCGGAGGTAGTTATACCTCCTGTCCTCCGGGTTCTGAGGCTTCGCCTATCACCTGGGTAGGGACCTGTCACAACCCAGCTGACGGCAGAGATTACTTAATGTCTTACAACGACTGCTGCGGCAAATCGGTTTGCTCACGTTGCGGCTGTCACAATACACAAGGCGATAAGCCTGTGTACTTCAATAGCAACAGCAACAGTGTGCTGTGGTGTTTCGGCACCGAAAACACGAGCTATCACTGCACCGTCTCTTTGGTATTGGGTACCACCGACGAAGCTAATTAGTAGCGGGGTTTTCAGCTAATGAACCTACTTTTCCTAGGAAGGGTCTTCACCCTAATTGCGCTATTCAGCCTTAGCGTCAATGTTTTTGCCGCCAGCCCTCGAATTAACTACCTGCTCTACTGCACCGGTTGCCACGCGGCAAACGGTGCCGGCAAACCTCCCAATGTACCCTCCCTTCGTGATGAACTCGGCCGCATGATCTCGGTACCCGAAATGCGTAGCTATCTAGTTCGAATTCCCGGGGCCTCACAGGCACCGATTTCAGATGCTGATCTTACCGATGTAATCAATTGGCTCCTCCGTGAATTCAATAGCAATACCCTGCCCGCTAACTTTGAAGAATACACAGTAGGTGAGGTCTCTAATGCCCGCCGTAATATCCTCGCTGACCCTCTTAGGTATCGAGCCGAGCATTGGAAGTCCTACGACGACTAGCCTGCGATGTTGCGACAATTTAGTCCCTCCCGCGGCATAGACATTCGTCTCCTAGCGTTTATGTCCCCCTGGAAATACCATCGAGGATCAGTGAATCATGCGCCAAAACCGCTTACTAACGCCGCTATTGACAGTGCTAATGCGAGCCCAACGCTTGCCCGGCATTAAGACGCTGGTGACTGATAAAAAGATGGGATTCTACAACGATGCTTGTGCCGAATTTGGCCGACCTTCCGGTGAAATCTAGCAAGCTGTGCGTCTAGTCGCCGAGACTGGCATTCATGTTAAGCAATGCACGCAAGAACAGGCCGTGGATTATGCACTGCAGAATGTGGTACGACCCGAGCCTTCGGTGCGCTTCGAGATTCGCCGCTATTTCTATAACCCTGTCCAGGCCACTGCCTAGTAGATTAGTCTACTGAAGATTCAGGAAGCGCGAACGAAAGTCGAAACAAAAAACTGCGATGATTTTGATATCAGCAACTTTCACGACGCCGTATTAGGTTCGGGCCATCTGCCCATGACCGTACTCGAAGCAGAAGTAGATAGCTGGATAGAATCTACACGAAACTATTCGTTTGTTGGTCCGTGCTTATACACAGTCATTTACCAATACCGCCTTCAATCCCTCGAAGGAAACACTCATGCCGTGTTCTATTGCCGGAGAAAATTGATCCGGTGCTATTTCCGTTGTCCACGAAAAATGACAACCCTTATCGCTCGCTAACAATTTAATGGTTGCCAGATGATGTTCCAATGGCGTAGGTGTCTTGATTGCAGAATACTGCAGGCAGTGATTTTCATTATCCAAGGTAAGGATTCTTTCCTGCACCTCGCCGATGCCCTCCATCGTGAATGAACGAACTCCACCCTCCTGCGTGATCGAATCTACAGCTGGGACCCAATCCGCACGAGTCACGTCAGCGAATATCGCCCAGACCTCTTCTAAGGGATAAGCCAGTTCTTCTTCAATCGTTACAGTCTTCATCTCACCTCACTTAGCTGATAGCTAGAGTCCCCACCCAGAGATAGACGGGAAACGCACAAGACAGGCCAGTAAAAAGATTAAGCACCCTAAATGCCCAAGGTTTAGGCCCTTGTTCCTTATTAGAAAACATAGACATCCAAAACACAACCGATCTAATCAGTAGGTCTGCAATGAATTCATCCGCCGCGCTATTCACGAACGAGCAGCCATGGCGGCAGATAGATCTAGACTATTCTCGGATGCAAACAAGGTTATCGGTATAGCTGCAACTTGAATACCCAGTAGCAGATAAATGGTCTTTAGGTTCATTATCTTCTCCCAGTACTTCTCGATTTATTGTGAAAAATAATCTCGCCAACTAGCGGTCCACATTCAATTACCTTTTTGCTAATGAATTTGTCTAAACAACTGGCGGCTGCGCAAACAGATTCTGTGGTATTCTGCCTTAAAATACCAAAGCAGCCCGCCCTGCTAGCGCCCTCGCTAGGTTGACCAAAGCTGCTCGAAAACAGGAGTTCGTCATGCAAAACAGAGCAAAAACATTGATAAAGGGCCTGTTGCTGGTTGCTGGCCTTAGCATATCCTTCAACGGCTACGCGCAAGATCCAGAATGGGTCGACCTTGCCGTACATAATTTTGGAGCGCCCATTAACACGATGTGGGCCGAGGGAGAGCTCTCTTTCGCCGCTGACGGCACGATGGTGTACTGCAGCGCGAGACAGGATATGGCTGTAGCTCCGGGCGACCCAAAAGACCTCTATATCGCTACCTTCAATGCCGAGACTGGAAGCTGGAACACGCCAGTAAATATGGGTATACCAATCAATGCTCCACCGGCAACCGATGCCGACCCCCTGCGCGCGGGCGATGATCGCGAGCCCTGGATAACTGCCGACGGCAATACCATCTACTTTAAGTCTGACCGTCTCGCCACTACTAGCCCGCGTAATGCGAATGATCTCTTCATCACTCGTAAGGTAAACGGGCAATGGAGCACACCTGAGTTGATTGGGTTTCCGGTTAGCACCAACGTTGGTAACGAGCACTGCCCTGCTATTCTCCAAGACGGCGAGACGCTCTGCTTCGCGTCAATGCGTGAAGGCGGCTACGGTGGATCCGACATCTATTGCTCCAAGCCAGACGGCAATGG
>CALKDE010000331.1 GCA_938082955.1 uncultured Pseudomonadales bacterium | reverse complement strand
AGTGCCGGCGGAACGCTAGCAACTAGTTTCTATTTTGTCTTGTGGTTCGATGTAAATCAGATTCTCTGGGGCGCCGTTGCCGTGTTGCTGCTTGCGGGCTCAGTAATTCTTCTTATCAATTATTTATTGCAAAAAAGAGCTGCAAACGCTCAGGTTTCGGGCTATGAAAAACAAACTTAAGCTACTACTTTCATTCTGTGGATTGATGGCGGTTACGCACATGCCCACAGCAGCGGAGGTGATTCATGAAGAAAAATCGCTCTATCGCGATATCAATGTTGTGCAAACGGGTGATCGGCGTTGCCTGATATTCAATGTGCATCGAGGCGATAGAAATCAAACCTGTGTCGATGTAAATAACCGCGATGAGTTGATATTTAGCTATACCAAAATGAGCTTTGCGGGATTGCTTTTGACGCCACAGCCAAAGGCCATTCTTGTTGCCGGGCTTGGCGGGGGCACTCTTCCTCTGGCATTCAATGACTTATTTCCCGATGCGCTAATCGATGTGGTTGAGGTCGATCAAGCTGTGGTGAATGTCGCGAAAGAATTTTTCTTTTTTGAAGAGAATGCGAACATGAGCGTTGCAGTGAACGACGCTAGAGTGTTCGTAAAACGTGCCGGCATTCTTGGAAAGAAGTACGATTACATAATTCTCGATGCTTTTGGTGGCGACTACATACCCGAACACCTGCTGACTCAAGAGTTCCTTGAGGAAGTTAAGCAGATCATGACGGACGATGCGGTGTTAGTTGCGAATACATTTTCTACTAGTCGCTTCTATGATCATGAGTCTGTAACTTATCAGCGCGTGTTTGGTGAGTTCTTCAACTTTAAGCTGCCCACCAGTGGCAATCGCCTAATAATTACGCAGCTAGATTCGTTGCCACCTCGTGGAAATCTAATTACTCGAGCGCAGTCTCTAGCTCCCTCGTTGGAAAAATATGGCGTGCCGTTGCTCGAATATCCCGCCCGTCTCTCTACACGCGTTGATTGGGATATGAGTCGTCGCGTTCTGACCGATCAATATGCGCCTGCTAATTTACTGCAAGATAACTGATAAACACAGTTCCATTAGAAATAGCTAAATTATGTAAAATCGAATGATCCTAAAATTTGTGTTGAGCAGGTGTAGAATATTGAGCAATAGAGATTCTAGCGTGTGTTATTGCTGACATTGAAACAGGGGCTTGAGATTTTGGCTGACTATTTTGGCTGACTATTTTTGCTGTATTTGATTGCCGCAGTATTTGCAGTGGCGCGCATCTAAGTCATGCTCCGTTGCCTTGCAGCTTGAGCATTCGCTACTGTGTGTTTTAGGTGTTTTTTCGCGATCCTGAACCTGCTGCATGAGCTCTGCGCCGATTATTCCGGTTGGAACGGCAATGATGGCGTAACCGCAAATCATAGCGATTGCTGCAATGAATTGCCCAAGTGGAGTTTGCGGCGCAACGTCGCCATAGCCTACGGTGGTGATGGTTACGATAGCCCAATAGATTGATTCTGGAATGCTATCAAAGCCATTTTCCCCTCCCTCTATGATGAACATGAGCGTGCCGAAGATAATGATGAGGGTGACTACTGAGAACAGAAATACGAAGATTTTGCGCCGCGCTAGCAGCAGTGCGGCGTACAGCATGTTCGCTTCACCCATGTAGCGAATAAGTTTTAAAATTCGGAATACCCGCAGTACACGCATAATGCGTATAACGATGAGATAAACCGCTGACGGATAGAAGAGGGCGATATAGGTTGGCAGTATAGAGAGTAAATCTACTACGCCGTAGAAGCTCAATATGTAAGCACGTTTATCGGGAGTGCTATACAGTCGCAGCACATACTCCACGGTAAACAGAAGAGTAAAGATCAACTCGAATTGATAGAGCAGTTCTCCATAGTGAGCATGCACAGAGGCTATCGAATCAAGGAGCACGGCTGAGACACTGATGATTATCAGCAGCATCAGAAGAATATCAAACCACCTGCCAGCCTTCGATTCGTAGCCGAAAATCACTTCATAGATTTTCTTCTGTACAACACTCTGGCTATTCAAGGTCTACCTACTGTGCGTCCCTGATCATATTGCGAGCGATGATAATTTGTTGAATCTGGCTGGTGCCTTCGTACAGCCGGAACAGGCGAACATCGCGATAGAATCTTTCTACTGCATACTCTGACATATAGCCTGCGCCGCCATGTATTTGTACGGCACGGTCGGCAACTCGGCCAACCATTTCTGTCGCAAACAACTTACATGCAGAGGATTCGGTACTGACATTCTCGCCATTGTCTCGCTTGCGGGCCGTTTCTAAAATCATGCATTCGGCCGCGTAGGTTTCTGTCTGTGAATCGGCAAGCATCGCCTGGATGAGTTGCTGGTCAGATAGGGGTACGCCAAATTGCTTGCGCTGCATCGCATAGTCCAGTGCGTCTTTGATAAGGCGCTTGGCTACGCCAACGCTCACGCCTGCTATGTGCAGGCGGCCACGGTCTAGCACTTTCATCGCGGTAATAAACCCCGTGCCTTCCTCACCGATGATGTTTGCAGCGGGGACCGGGCAATCTTCGAAGATTACGTCGCAGGTCATGGCGCCAGATTGCCCCATCTTTTTATCGATAGGCCCTAAAGTGATGCCTGGCGAGCCTTTCTCTACTATAAAAGATGAGATGCCGCGTGCGCCTTTGATGTCAGGATTTGTTCGAGCCATGACGTTAAAGGTGTCGGCTACTGCCGCATTGGTTATATACCGTTTCGTTCCATTGAGTATGTAGTGATCACCCTCGCGCCTTGCGGTGGTTCTCAGTGACGCCGCATCAGAACCGGCCTCGGGCTCTGTTAGGCAGAAACAACTCACCCATTCACCGCTGGCATACTTGGGCAAGTATTTCTGTTTCTGTTCCTCGGTGCCGGCGAACACGATAGCTGCAGATCCGATGCCGTTATTCGTTCCCAAGATAGAGCGAAAAGCAGGGGAGGTATGACCAAGCGCCATTGAGACGAGGAGTTCTTCCTCCATGGTCAGCCCCAGGCCGCCGTATTCTTCTGGAATGGTCAGGCCGAACAGGCCGAGGTTCTTCATCTCTTCGAGTAGCGTCTCAGATAGCTTCCCCTCTTCGGCCATTTGGTTTTCGGCGGGGATCAATCTCTCGCTCACGAAGCGTTCGACTAGATCGACCAGTTGTTTGAATGTTTCTGGGTCTCGTATCATTGAATTTTTGCCTGAGTTCTTGAATTAGTCGTATAGCCAAAATCTGAGCAGCTTCGCCCTTGTGGTGTGATTGTATCGCAGGGCCTTAATGCTTAGGAGGTATCGGCTGTAAACTAGCATAATTGTTTGCTGGAAGCGACTGCATGCGGCGTAATTGCTGGAGTTCAGCCTAATACCCTAGGCCGAATGGCTATGCTAGAATGACCGGCCCTGGGTCTGTAATACCGGTATTTTCCGCTGCAGACAGGGGCTGGGCATTGGATTTAGAAGAACCAATACCAAAAGAGCGAGTGAGCCGAATGGCCTCGCATTAATTAGTTTAGAAGTAGATAAGTTTCAGTAAGAATGAGCGGTAGTTGATTCTGTCCTAAAACTATTTCCCCTACCTACAAAAACAGAGTGAGAGTGAAACATGTCTGATAATTCTCAGCGCGATGCATTTATTTATGACGGTGGTCGTACCGCCTTCGGTCGACATGCAGGTGCGCTTTCCCCAGTTCGTCCAGATGATTTACTAGCCCATGCCATTAAGTCGGTTGTTGAGCGAAATGCCTTCGAAGCAGATGCCTATGAAGATGTCATTATGGGTAATACCAATGGCGCGGGTGAGGATTGTCGCAATGTTGCGCGCTTTGCTTCACTGCGAGCAGGTATGCCAACGTCCGTTGCCGGGTTAACGGTGAATAGGCTTTGTGGCTCGGGTTTAGCGGCAACGTTAGATGCGGCCAGGGGAGTCAAAGCCGGCGAGGGCGAATTATTTCTCGCAGGCGGCGTTGAGTCCATGAGCCGTGCGCCAATCGTGATGTCCAAGGCACACACCGCATTCGATCGTGGACAGCAAATCGCAGACAGCACTTTAGGTGCACGATTCACAAACCCAGCCTACGCCGCCGAGTTCGGAAACGACACGATGCCACAGACAGCAGATAATATTGCTAGCGATCTGGATATCTCCAGAGAAGACAGCGATATCTTCGCCGCTGCCTCTCAGGCCAAGTACGAGGCAGCTCGAGCCGACGGTTTTTTCAAGGATGAGATCATAGCTATCGACGTGCCCCAAGGCCGAAAGAAGCCGGATTTGACGGTCGATGCCGATGAGCATCCACGACCATCTTCTTCTCTCGCAGCTCTGGCTGGGCTGCGTTCACTTTCTGCTGATGGCGTGGTCACTGCAGGCAGTGCGAGTGGTATTAATGACGGGGCGGCAGCACTTATTGTGGGCAGTGCCGCTATTGGCGAAAAATATTCTGTCAAGCCGCGCGTTCGCATCGTCGCAGGTGCGGTTGCCGGTGTTGAGCCGCGAGTCATGGGGCTAGGCCCGGTGTTCGCAATTCGCAAGGCACTGGCGCGTGCAAACTTAGAACTTAAGGATATGGATATCATTGAGATCAACGAGGCATTCTCAGCGCAGGTTCTGGGTTGCCTGAAGGTGTTGGAAGTCGATTTTAGTGACTCGCGTGTAAATCCAAATGGTGGCGCGATAGCGTTGGGGCACCCATTGGGAGCATCAGGTGCGAGAATCGCTATTACCGCGATGCGTCAGCTCGAAAGAACCGGTGGCCGTTATGCAGCTATAAGTCTGTGTATCGGAATCGGCCAGGGTGTTGCCGCGATTATTGAGCGAGTCGACTAGGGATAAGCAGGAATAAATAAAAAGTAGTGAGTAGTACCCCTTACACACATATCAGTAACACAGGAATTAAACATGTCGAATGTCGTTAGTTATGAATTAGTTGGAAATATTGGCGTAATCAGTGTCAATAGCCCGCCA
>CALKDE010000330.1 GCA_938082955.1 uncultured Pseudomonadales bacterium | reverse complement strand
TCCGCGGGCAAAGGGTTGTCGAAATCCACCGGCACCTGCATATACTCCATGCCAAGACCCTTTATTACCTGGTCCGCATCCGTCAGCGCATTCTGATTATTTGTGAAAGCTATATACACGATTCTCTCAAAGCCATTCTCCGCTATCGTTGCAAACTGCTCGCGGCTAGGCTGCCCTGCACTGGCAAAGGTTGGACTGTACTGGCGAAAATTAACGATCTCGGCCAAGGCAGGATCAGCCTCCTCTAAGGCATAGGTGTTGCCAGCTAAAAAGAGCGTGAGGATCAGTAGACTCGATAAAAGTTTATTCATTATTTCTCCAACTGTGATCTGTCAATTTTCGGCGTTATTTAATTGCTAAAATACTATAGCAGAGGACTCGCTGAGACTTCTATCAAAATGCGCTACCGCACACCCTCAAAAGGACAATTATATTTGAAGAGGCGCCAGATACTAAATCTACTATTCGAGGTGGTAATTTTTCTAATGATTTCAGCGCATTATATTAGGAGCTACTATCCTGCACTGAAATGAATCCAAATCCACAGACACCTAGAGTAGACACTTAGCAAAAAGATAGCAGTATGTCTAAATAATTAGTTCAGTGAATGCCTGATGCTGAGTAAGATAGAGTTTACCGCTTAACTCTTCAATGAAGTGCGCACGGTTCAGCTTGTCGAATACCGGCCCTTTACCCTCTGACAGATGTAGTAAGATATTTTCTTCAAGCAAACGCTTATTGATACCTACCAGAGTCTCCAACGCACTGAAATCCACCTAATTGACAGCACCACACAGCTGCCTAAGTCCACTCTCGATAGATCCGTCTAGATATTGCTCGAGAAAGAATTTTTCACAGGTGGCACCTAGGGAAATACCGGCGCTAGCCGATAGACCATTTAACAGCGCAGGGTGAGAAACAAAGGCAGAAACTCGGCCAAGCTAGCCCCATAACTGAATGCAAACTTGTTTCCAAGATATTGCTCGACCGCGGCTGTGAGCAGTGATTTCTTTGCTACCAGCTCGAATTTCGGAGATGGTGTTAACCACGTTTTCAGAAACCGAGACATACCAGAGCTCTCGAATACTGTGCCTGTAAAGGATTCCGTAGCGCCGGCTTGGACTAAATTTTCTGCTCCTGCTAAGGACATCGTTACCATCAAAATATGTTAACGTGGTGGCTAATATACACTTCTAGCCTGAAGGGTTAGTTAAGAGCAAAAAAGATTAAAACTAGTAAAAAGGCCTTAAAACTGGCTTAAAAAAGCATCGCGAGAGTACCCACCTTCATCCACGCTAAAATAGGGTTAGTTCATGCTTCGAGAGCACCCATACCTGATCAGATCCGTTCTTTTACTCTGGCTCTTAGCCCTGATTGCCCTTTTAATTCAAACACTACCGGGAAGTGAATCGCTTATAGTCAGTGGTTTTCTGGTCATCACTCTAATAGTGTGGTCTGCATTGCTCTGCCTTCCTATTTATACGCTCGCCGCTATCACTCTTAAGTTCAAACACCTACCAAAACTGTACATCATGCTGTCTCTTGCGGCAGTTCTAACTGCCTATTCTCTACTGGCATTCCTAATTGCCAACTTCAAGCTCTACTCGCTGTATGGCTTCTATACAAACTTCTTCGTGTTGAATCTAATCTCCACCCCTGGTGGAATCGAAGCCATGGGGGTATCGGCTTCAACATGGAACAGCGCCGTTATTGCCGGAGTCTTAGGAGTCATAGCCTTTGCGTTTCTGATCAAGTTTGTACCGATGGAGCGAGTAATCCCCAGCTGGCTAAAGAAGAAACACATGCTTGCAACACTCCTTGTTTGTTTCACTGCGGAAAGTTTTATTTACATCTATGCCGACTACACCAATTTTGTTCCTGTCCTCAATTCCGCCGACAAGGTCATGTGGTACCTGCCAATCACGGCAGGCGCATTGCTCAGCGACCTAGGTGTGCCGCGCACAGAGAGGCTTGAAGATAAATTTTCCTACTCAAGCAAGACTGGTAATCTGAACTATTTCGACCCTGAGTTGCTAGTTACCTTAGATTCTGGCCAAAAATATAACATCGTTTGGTTGGTGGCCGAGTCCTGGCGCTCCGACATGGTCACCCCCAAAATCATGCCAAATACCTACGCGTTTGCTAATGATCAGCAGTGGTTCGAAGATCACTATAGCGGCGGGAATGGAACGCGAATGGGAATGTTCACGCAATTCTATGGCCTTTATGGCCATTATTGGTTCGATGTGCTTAGAAATCGGCGCCCACCGTTGTTGATCGAGCAACTGCGATCTCAAGATTATCAGTTCAAAGCGATAACCAGTTCTGCTTTTACTTACCCGGAATTCGACAAGACAATTTTTAGTAGTTTACCGCCTGAAAACCTACAGGAATTTAACAAAGGCCACGGATGGGAAAGAGACCAGAAGAATACCGGCGACCTAATTTCCTTTATACAAGAGAAAGAAGGAGAAGACGATCCATTCTTCGCGTTTATGTTTTTCGAATCGGCGCATGCCAATTATTACTTCCCAGATGAAGATATTATCGAGGAAGACTACATCGAAGACTTCAATTATCTCACCGTCGACATCCAAGAGAGCATGCCGCAGATTAAGGCGCGCTATACCAACGCCACACATCACCTAGATCGGCAACTGGCTCGCGTCTATAAGGTGTTGGAGGAAGGCGATCTCATGGAGAATACGATCGTCGTGCTGACTGGCGATCACGGTGAAGAATTCATGGAGAATGGCCGCTGGGGTCATAACTCCACTTTTAGCCAGCCGCAAATTCGAGTGCCAATGATCATCCATATACCTGGCATGGAAAAGAAGCGGCACACAGTCGCAAGCAGCCATCTCGATATGCCAGCCACTGTATTAAACGCACTCGGACTGGATGTGCCGGCGAAACGACACAGCTTCGGTCAAGACTTATTCGACCCTGATTATAAACGTAACTTCCTGGTAGTCAGCGACTGGCACGGGAATACGGTGGTAACGCCTGAAGTCAAAATAATCTTCAGCATAAAGGGTGCCGCTTATCAGGCTAGTAGCACCGATATAAACGATCAGCCGATAAACCTGGCCGACGAGAAATCAAGTTATCAAGCGGCGTTGGCAGAGTACTTACAAGAACAGAACCGCTTCTACCAATAGGCTTTGAGGAGGCTATGCAGAGCTTTTCTTGAAAACAGCCACTTGCAGTGAATGAAGAAACCCTGACCTTTTAACAGTACCAAGAAGCTCGTAGTGATGGGGCTCAAACAGACCCTTAAGGTGGGAGAGAGACATCGGGTTTTGTTTAACGGGCTTCCCAGTTAATACCTTGCGTAATCTGCGGCGCAAGGACGTTACCGAGTAAGTCGAAAAGTAGGAAATAACCACGTATTTAGAAGAGACACGGCAGAGTTCGGCAATCAATTTTTGCTGATCGCCGACTTCCTTAAAATGGTGCAAGAGCCTAAAGCACACTGATGCATCGAACTCACCATCTGCGAATTGCATATTGAAGATATCCTGCCACTGCGCCGTTTCTTTGAAGCTTTGATCGCTCAGCAATTCATTGGTCAATTTCACAGCAGACTCGCCCAGATCCACGGCGGAAACCTCGAACCCCTTCTGAGCCAACCAAAGGCTTAGCCGCCCAACACCACAGGGTGCATCCAGCACAGCTTTTACCTCAGCGCTGGGCAACATCTGAAATGCCTCGCTCACCATCTGCATCTCGAACTGATGCTTGCGCGGCTTACGTTTAGTGTAGAGTTCAGCGCTTACCGGGTCAGATTTAACCCTTTCATAGTTTTGCATAATGCATCGTATCCTTAGTAACGAGGGTCATCCTTTAAGAGTTGCACCTGTAATTGAGAAATAAGTTTTGCATGCTCTAACTTGTAAGGGTGCAGCAACATCTCGGTTACATCCAGAGGCAGCGACTTGAGATGTTTCAACAATTGCCGCAGGTCTGCAGTTATAGCTTTACGAACAAAGGTCTTCTTCCTAGCGCGCTCGAAATCAATCAGATTAATTGTGCCGGTTTGTTGATCGAGAAAAATGTGTTTCGGATATAAGGCACCGTGCTGAATTCCCCTGTTGTGCATTTCGAGCAACTGTTCGCCACAGCGATGCAGCAATCTTTCGAAGGATGGTGATAGTTGATAACTCGAAAGAAGCTCTTCAAGGGAAACAATACCGGTATCGGCAGTAACCAGAAGGCCTCTGGTACTTCCTGCTGCCTTATTTACTCCCCAACATGCTATATCGATAGCCGGCAGACCGAGCTTTTGATTGCGCTTAATCCCGATCACTTCATGCTCAAAGGTTAGCACGCCAAGTGGCTTGCTTATTGAGTAACGAAACTGATTTACCTGCCGCTTCACAAAGTATTTCCTCTGCGAATCACCATCTGGAAGAGTCAGAACTGATACACCGCTCCAACCGCCTCTGCGGTAATTAATATCATCTACAAAGATAGGCGGGAGATCCCAGAAATCTTCAAACCTGGAGTACCCTCGACTTATCAAAAATTCACTATGAGATGCGGACTCATAGGTAAGGCAAGTAGGCAAACACGCTTGATCAATTTTGTGGACAGCACTGGACGCCGAGCTCTTTTCTGGCAAGAGATTTGTCAAATTAGCGCCCGTTTTCAGCATAGCTATTATTTAAGTAAGATAAAGCAAGTTTCTTAAGAGGGTCTTAAGCAGAGCCCGCCGTCTTTGCACAACTGGCTGCCCTAGTTTGCTGGCATCAGATCGAGCCTCTCGTACAACACCGTTTCTATTTTTTCTCGCGAATAGAACACAGGAAACACCTTGTCGTTAGCCCACAACTCGAACAGATTGTCATACAGTGGACTATCGGGATCTCCCACCTGCCCTGGCGTGTTCATGCCCAGTGTGTTATCCCAATCGCGGGTATCGATAAAGATTCGAAACGATGCTCCCGATGTCTGATTGTCGCCACTGCCAGTAGCGCCCACGGTAAAACCATTGCCGCCTCGTGGCGCAGGGCCAACTTCTAAACGACTTCTTATCTGATCACTAACGGCAGCGCCCAGTGGATGACGTATGAGAGCATGTTTGTATTCTGCTTGTCCATAAACCCAGTTCTGCATGTTGCGGCCAAACTTTTCACTTAAGGTAGCGACAGCCTGCTTCAGCGTATCTAAAACAAATTCATCCCTTCCCGCGATTGGATCGCTGCCAAAATCACCGTCGGGTGCCAATAGCATATCGATTGTTGTCTTCATGCCGACATTGAGAAAGTTACTCGCCACCTCCGGCACCTTTAGCGAAGCAATATTATCTAGCAGCTGCCGCTCGAAGGCCACGTAGATACCTGCCTGTACCGAGTCCTTGTCTAGCTTGAAGTCCCAGTTCAGCAACATCTGACGCGCTGCTTCTACCTGCCTATCATCGGCTGGCAAATCCTTAAAAAAAGGCACTAGGGAGCGCGCAGGGATCGAGAGATAATCGTGTTGAAATTCGATCATGTCTGTCATATTGAACTTGCGCCCTGAACTCAACAATTCGCTGCCCCGAGCCCAACGATAAGGGTCGGTCCAGGTATGTGCTATCGCATCCAGATGTTCATAATCAGGCGGGGTATAATTGCTGTTCGACGTCTCGATATAGCCAACCTCAGGATTAAATGCGTTTGGCTTCTGTTTGATCTCGAGATAACCGTCCCATTCATAACGACCATCACCTGGTACTGGCACGAGACCACTGAAGTTTCTTCTAAGCGGCGCAATTCCCACTGCCTGCCAGCCGATATTTCCATCTCGATCTGCCCAGATCATGTTCTCTCCAGGAATATGACTGTAATTCGTAGCGTCTCTAAACTCTTCCCATGTTTTTGCCTGATCCATACGTAGCGATGCTAGATAGGGTGCACCGCCTACTTCCATCCATGCTGGTCGTATCGCATAGGCTAAGTTCTTATCGTCGTCCTCGAAGCTTACCGGACCATGGCGCGTGTATTTGAGTTCAACCGTGACTGCTGCTGCACCCTTGACCTGGATCACCTCCTCGATGACCTGCATGTCTTCCCAACCACCGCGATAGCGATACTGATTTGAATTAGCTGGATTCGTCTCGTAGACCATTAGGTCTTCGCCATCGGTACCGAAAACCG
Organism: uncultured Pseudomonadales bacterium; assembly: GCA_938082955.1. Classification (GTDB taxonomy): domain Bacteria; phylum Pseudomonadota; class Gammaproteobacteria; order Pseudomonadales; family Pseudohongiellaceae; genus UBA9145. The sequence goes on along the minus strand of CALKDE010000330.1, from coordinate 1,486 downwards.
TCAAGCCCCAGGAGCCTTGCTCGTTATGCCCTATGGAAATACCCGGAATTTCCGGTTCTCCCCCGCCGATCACATTCCATCCAGGCCCCACCAGATGCGCCCAATAACGCAGCGAGGGAACCGACTGTGCACGGTGCGGGTCATTGATCATCATCGGCCAACCGTCTTGAGTGAGGTCACCACTTACCACCCAGTTATTGCTTCCGATGTCGTCAAGGTCATGCTTTTGTAGATTGCTGTCCTCAAGTGTAATGGCTGAGGCGATCTGTTCGAAGGATTGTGATGAATTGCGGTTACTCGAGGCAACAATGTCGTTTGGCTCGAACTTCATACTGCTGCGATACGCGCTATACAGATGCAGGATATCGTTCTCAAGCAGTGACTCACAATCGATCATTGGATCAAGCGTTAGGTCTGGGTCACGAGGGTGAAAGTATTGCAGCTCGCGCACGGCATCTTCACCGATAGCACACACAGCTCTTCCTACCCTTAATTCTTGGGCTATATTGCCCAGCAAACCTTGGTGACGAGAGATGACTACTTCTTCTGTCCAGTGCTGTGGCGCAATACCGAGCAATTTAAATGGCAATGGCAATGAATCAGGATCATCTAGCGCTTCATCTATGTAGGCGTTAACGCCATGCACGAAGGCAGTAATGATATCCACGCCGCGCGGATGATAATGATTCATCTCATCCTCCATCGGACCACGAAACTTAAACAGACGAGTTCCATGGTCTCTGTCGATCATGCGCGGACCAAAAAGTGCAGCCGTTGTTCCCGTTGCCTGCGCACGCCAAATCTCAAATTGAAACAAGCGATCTCTAGCGGCACTGTATCCCTGAGCAAAGAACAAATCGTGTTCCGTTTCAGCATAGATATGTGAGATTCCCCACTTATCTTTGAGTATCTCCACTGGCAGATCTAGCCCCTGTATGCTTACAGAGCTCGAATTTTGCGCCAGAACTAAGTTACAGATAAGCGCGAAAGTAGAAGTGGTTACGATCTTGGCGAACAACTTGCTTGTCATCTTGAGTCACCTTTGGTCTTGTGAGATTTTCGAGAAATTTTTTACCGCTCTAACCATTGAGCTCAAGCCTACAACTCAGTGAGTAATTGAAGGGCAAATTGCGCCTTTTCTTTAGGCACGAATACATGGTCGTGATAATAGGCAGCGATCACATTGGCGCTAATACCTTTTGCCGCCAGCCTACTCGAGACGGCGGCAGTGAGCCCCACCGCATCTAAACTGGAATGCACCAGTAAAGTAATGCAATTAAATACTGAATCATAAGCTAGTCCGGCGTCATCAGCCGCCTGCTTGTCGAGAACCAGAGTCAGGCCTTCCTCTTCTTGATAAGATGCTAGCGGTTGCAGTTCAGCAAGAGCGCCGTATTTCAGATTGGCTGCTGTGCAAAATACGAAGTCGCCGGGAAGCAAACTCGGCTGCAATAGAGAAAGCAACTTATCCAAGTTTTCTTCACCC
>CALKDE010000329.1 GCA_938082955.1 uncultured Pseudomonadales bacterium | reverse complement strand
CTTTCCTGGAAGAGGCCGTAGTGGACTTCGCGAAGGATTCCATGGGCGGCCAGCTAACGATTAAGGCGCCAAACTCCCGCCTGCCAATGATTTCCGACGATAGCCCAATCGAAGATCGAGTCAATTATATCCTCTACAACGAGGTCAACCCTGGATTGGCTGCTCATGGCGGAAATGTGTCTCTCGAAGAAATATTTGAAGAGAATGTCGCTGTTCTTCGCTTTGGTGGAGGCTGTCAGGGTTGCGGAATGGTCGATGTCACACTTAAAAACGGCGTGGAGAAGACCTTGCTAGAACAAATTCCTCAGCTGAAAGAAGTGCGTGACGTTACAGATCATACTGTTAAAGAGAACGCTTACTACTAGCAGGCTCAATTCTTGGGCAAATTGAGTACTACTTTGAGAACTAATTTGGGTAGTGATTACTCAGAGCCTTGTAGAGCTTGTCTTTGTACTTAGCATCACCTGGGTCGAGCTCGGCCATTACTTCTACTAAGTACGAATTGTCCTCGCGACCGTTCCACATTTTCTGATAGCTGCCATCCTGATAGCCATGGTCTTGGCGGAAGAAGTTAAGAACATTCTTACCGACGTATTGGCAGTACAACTCAGTCCAATCCATCTCGCAATTGCTCATTATCGCGGCAAATACAGACAGCTCGATCTTTCGCGCAGCAGACAGTGCTATAAGTAGCTCAAGCTGGTCGAGTAGTTCAATCGAGTTTAAGTTGTACTGCTTACCGTCGAAATCGACCTGCTGCGAACCAGGGATACTCTCGAGCTGCTCGGTCAGCTTCAGTAAGGCCGCTGTCTCACTTCCTTCCTCGCTAAGCAAGATTTCCGAAAGGAGGAAATGCCAGATATCGATCAACTCCATCTGTAGCTGAGGAAGATCCTTCTCCTGCTTCTTCCACCATTTCCAGCCATGATGTTCGATGGCTTCAGCGGCCTCAATAACCACGGCGCGCATATAAGGGTAGCGAGCGGCTACCCAATTCGGGTCTACCTTTGCATTCATAGCTGACTGAAGTGACAGCATTGTTCTAGCTTGTAGATCTGACAGCATGGGAGTGGGTTCTTCGGTTAATGGGGTCGGTTGGGTTTGTTCGGAAGTAGTAGTGCTCGGTACTTTCTAGCTATATCTTCAGATACCTGCGCTTTTTTGGTTAGTTCTGGCCAACTGACTCAAGTTTTGCCTGTTTTGCGAGTGTGCTGAGCATTTCCTTGCGGCTGCTTAACATATCCTTATAGGATTTTCTGGCGGCTAGCACCTCGGAATTCTCCTTATCTGAAGAATCGAGCTCGGTGAGCCAAGCTTCTAATACCTGAATCTCACTATTGAGTTGAGCGGTGCCTTCTTCGATCAATTTTTGATCAATGCTTACGCCAGCATCATCAATTTGCTTCTGAGGCTTATCGTTCATGGCTGGTTTCCTAGTATCCCCAACGGCCTCTGTTAGAGAGGCTTATTCTTTTCGGCACCTAGATTGCATCGGCCGATTTAATCAGGTCTGTACGTCCGCGCTGTTTTTACAGTTCTTTGGAGAGAACAAAGCCTCATGCGAGGATGGCATAGTCCAATTTTAGGGTCAAGATACCTAGGGTAGTGGAGCAGATGTTCACTGTGTGTTGGATACTTGCGATTAATGCAAGGGCGCTCACAAAGGCTCCGTTTTTTGCCGAATCGAGCCGTTGGCTGCTAGTAAACAGAAAAAGCTGCTCATTTCGTGCGAAGTTAGCATAAATAATCCGAATATTGAGGCTTAGCTCTTGACTGAGCCGGCCAAGCTTCTTAGAATCCCCCGCTGCTTGAGAGAGCAGTTAAGTAAAGTCACTGTCCCCTTCGTCTAGAGGCCTAGGACACCGGGTTTTCATCCCGGCAACAGGGGTTCGAAACCCCTAGGGGACGCCATATAAAAGAGCCCGGCTAACGCCGGGCTTTTCTATTTCTAGAGAACCTGTTCTTACGCCTGCTATTCCTGCTTATACCGCGGCCACTTTGTTGCCAATCGCATTAACAATCGACATACTCCTGCTGCATACGTGCATGCCGAAAACACAACACTTAAAGACTACTTTTAATGACCTTAGCAATTTCTATTCAAAACCTGGCAAAAACCTACGCAAACGGTTTCGAGGCGCTCAAGGGTATTTCTCTTGAAGTACAGGAAGGTGATTTTTTCGCATTGCTGGGACCCAACGGGGCGGGTAAATCAACCACTATTGGCGTGATCTCAACGCTGGTTAACAAGACATCGGGCTCGGTAGAGGTGTTTGGCAAGAATGTTGATACGCACGTCTACGAGACGAAGCTAGATTTCGGTGTGGTACCCCAGGAAGTGAATTTTAGCCTATTCGAGAAAGTTCGTGACATCGTCATGACGCAAGCGGGTTACTACGGTTTGCCGCGAAAACTCGCTGAACAGCGCTGCGAAAAGTATCTACGCAAGTTAGGCTTATGGGAGAAGCGCGATGAGCGCTCCAGAACTCTCTCCGGTGGTATGAAGAGACGCTTGATGATCGCTAGAGCACTCGTTCACGAGCCAAAATTACTGATACTGGATGAGCCTACAGCAGGTGTCGACATAGAATTGCGTCGATCGATGTGGGAGTTTCTTACGGAGATAAACAACAGCGGCACAACGATTATATTGACGACACATTATTTGGAGGAAGCTGAACAGCTGTGTCGCAATATCGCGATTATTGACGCTGGGAAAATAGTTGAGAACACCAGTATGCGTAAGCTGCTAAATGAACTCGATTCTCAAGTCTATATTTTGGAAACAACTTCGCGGATACCGTCAGGCTTTGACTTGGAATTGGATAATGCGAGTCTCGAAATCGTTGATGAGCATTGCATCGAAGTAACGGTCTCTGGTGGTCTTAGTATTAACGAGGTGTTCGCCTTATTCAGTAAAGCTGACATTAAAATAGATAGCATGAGAAACAAGACGAATAGACTTGAGCAATTGTTCTTGTCCAAGCTCGAAAGTAACGATTAGGAAAATCACTGTGTTCTCGAATCATAAATACATAGCTTTTGAAACAATAGTCAGGAGAGAGATCCGCCGATTTACTCGAATTTGGCTGCAGACCCTAGTGCCACCAGCGATTACCATAGGGCTCTATTTTGTGATTTTTGGCAATTTGGTAGGTAGCCGCATTGGTGAGATGGGCGGCTTCCAGTACATGGAGTTTATCGTGCCTGGTCTGATCATGATGGCGGTAATACAGAACTCGTATTCGAACGTCGTGTCTTCTTTTTTTAGTCACAAATTTCAACATAGTGTAGAAGAATTATTAGTATCCCCGGTACCAAATTACATTATTCTCTCTGGCTTTATCGTTGGAGGGATGGCGCGAGGCTTGGCCGTAGGAACAATTGTAACCGTTATCTCTTTGTTTTTTGCTGACCTTGAAATTCAAAATTTATTTATCACTGTTACAGTCGTGCTCTTAACGTCTATTGTGTTCTCGCTTGCCGGTTTCATCAACGCGTTGTTCGCGAATAGCTTCGATGACATTTCTATTATTCCTACCTTTGTCCTAGCGCCACTTATCTATCTGGGCGGCGTGTTTTATTCGGTGGAATTACTACCTCCTTTTTGGAAGTTTATCTCGGCTCTTAATCCGATATTCTATATGGTCAACACATTTAGATATGGCATTTTGGGAGCCTCGGATGTTGATGTCACTTGGGCGTTCTTTATCCTTTGTGTCTTCATTGTCATTTTGTTTACCTCCTGTATTTTTTTATTACGCAGGGGAACTGGCCTAAGAACCTAGTAGCTGCGAAATATTATGACGGATAATCCTCTTGGCAGTCACACTGAACACCCCCCAAAATACCAGCCTGATGTGTTGTATCCAATACCGCGCTGGGCTAGTCGCTCGCTGCTAGATATCGACAAAAAAATTCGTATGTTTGGTCTCGATCATTGGCAGGCCTATGAACTTTCCTGGCTCAATAATTCAGGTAAGCCACAGGTCGCGATAGCTGAGTTCTATTTTAACTCGGAATCAGAAAACATCGTCGAATCGAAGTCGCTCAAGCTTTATCTCAATTCCTTGAATCAAGAGCGCTATAAAAATAGGGAGACTGTGAGATCTCTCATCGAGAATGACCTTTCCTTGGTAAGTCTCTGTGAAGTAAAGGTAGTGATACATCCGTTAGACGAAATAGAGAATGAGGCGTTTAGTGCAAGGCCAGGTAGGTGTATAGATCATATTGATGTTGAACTAGGCGCACGGCAACCCGATGCCGAGTTACTTAATATTGCCGATTTAGATGCCGACGACGAAATTCTCTACTCGGACCTATTTAGATCAAACTGTCCCGTGACCGGTCAGCCAGACTGGGCTAGCATCGAACTACGTTACACCGGCAAGAAAATTAGCGAATCGAGTTTGCTACAGTACCTGATTTCCTTCCGTGAGCATCAGGGTTATCACGAGGAGTGTGCAGAGCGGATCTTCCGCGACATCATGCTCACATGTCAGCCTAGCGAGCTCAGAGTAGGGATGAATTTTCTGCGGCGCGGGGGCCTAGATATCAATGTCTACCGAAGCACCGAGCCGGTAACTTCTGACTCTGTGAACGCTCGACTCATCCGGCAGTAAAGGGCGAACTTGAATTCCCCCAAGCGGTAAGCTAAGGTTACGCCGCTTTTGTAGCACGCAAAATGCGAAAAAACACGGTGAGGTGTAGCACTGCTCGACTAAATTGTCTGCAATAATCTAGCGCGGCGCCAGCCGACCCGCAGGGTAGAGGGCAGGAAACCGGAAATAACCAGCACGCCGGGAAAGTGTGTAAGTCGTAAGGTTTTGATATCAACAAGCACAGTGCTGGCTGAATAGAACCGGGAATATCTATACAGATAGAAGTTTCAGGTTTGCGTTGCTAGCTAAAATTACGCGTGCAAAGTGTGAACAAGTTTATGGTGAGGTGTCCGAGTGGCCGAAGGAGCACGCCTGGAAAGTGTGTAAGTCGTAAGGCTTCGAGGGTTCGAATCCCTCCCTCACCGCCAATAAATAAAAACCCCGATGCCAGTCGGGTTTTTTATTTAACGCTGTTGGATCGAGTGAGAAGCCTCCGGCTCGACAGACGGCAAAGCCGCCGCGCAGGTTTGAGACAAGTAGCCAAGCCAACTGCCGAGTCAATTCCTCCGGGTGCCCCACCGAATCCCAAAACAATTACCTACCCGAGCAATCATCCCAATCACATCACCAAAAACCCCTCCTACAGTACCCATCCAACACCCCCTAAGGTAGTATCTCGTAAGTACATAAATCAGATCATCCGGGGGCAGCATGCTTATAACAACACCTCAAAAGATTCTCATCTCATCACTTTTTGCCTTGGTCACGGTGGCTGCGCAAGGAGCTGACTGGCCCAGTTACGGCGGTGACAACGGCTCCCAAAAATATTCTTCCCTGGACCAGATTGATGCAGGCAATGTCAGCAACCTAACCACCGCGTGGAGCTGGAATAGCGTAGATAATGCAACCGTTGCTAATAACGTTGCCAATGACAATGCCCGCGCCACGCCGGCAGGATATAAAGCAACACCCATAGTAGTGGGCGACACGATGTATGTGCCCACGTCGTTTGGCCGAATCGTCGCTTTGGATGCTGTCAGTGGTGCTGAAAAATGGGTTTTTGACACCAGAGCGTGGGAAGCAGGGCAGCCGACTAATTTAGGCTATAACACGCGCGGTGTTGCTTACTGGGAGGAAGATGGCGAACAGCGAATATTTTTCGCGACCAATGACTCCACACTCTGGTCGATCGATGTTGCCTCAGGGGAGCCAGATACTAATTTTGGCGTCGATGGCCGAATCGATTTGTCTTTGGGCCTGGGTAGAGAGATTGATAAGTCGCAGTATGGTGTGGTTTCGCCGCCCTTGGTGACTAATAACACAGTTGTGGTCAATTCCATTGTTTTAGATGGTGGGCGGACTAAGGAGATGCCTCCTGGGCATGTTAGAGCCTTTAATCCTATTACCGGTGACTTGGAGTGGATGTTCAAGACGATTCCTCAGGCTGGAGAATTTGGCAATGACACTTGGGAGGATGGCTCTGCGGAATATTCGGGTAACACTAATTCATGGACCATTATGAGCGCCGATGATGAGCTAGGTATCGTTTACATACCCATCGGTACCCCGACTAATGATTGGTACGGTGGATTGCGTAAAGGCGACAATTTATTCGCTGAAAGT
>CALKDE010000328.1 GCA_938082955.1 uncultured Pseudomonadales bacterium | reverse complement strand
CGAGTCGCCTCTTCGGACATCACCCAGCCAACGAAGATGGTGATCAGGAAGGCACTGAAAAGGATTAGATTGTTTACTACGAAAAAATCGATGAGGCGGAAGATGGTTGCTCCCTCAAGAATTTCGATGAAGCCAAGGGGAGTAAAGTCTGACCATATGTTGTGTGAAAAAACCGACCCCAGACCGATGAGCCAGACCAGTCCTCCGGCCAACAAGGTCATGTGCAAGCGCTTGCTGTTCTCGCGTTCTATCAGCCGGGAGACCACTGATTCCAGCATAGAGATGGATGTGCTGAGTGCGGCGAATAGCACCAGCAAGAGGAAGAGAGTACCGACGATAATGCCGCCGGGCATCTGCCCGAAGGCGACCGGCAGAGTGACAAACAATAAGCCGGGCCCGGAAGCAGGTTCCAATGAATAGGCGAAGACGATGGGGAAGATAGCCATTCCCGCCAGCATGTCTACCGAGACATTGGCTCCGGCAATAGACAAAGCCACACGGGGTATGGAGGCCTGTTTATCCAGATAAGCGCCATAGGCGATGATTCCGCCACCACCGACACTGAGCGAGAAGAAAGCTTGGCCAAGCGCTAACAGGACTGTGTCGGAGTTAACTTTGGAAAAGTCTGGCTTGAACATGAAGGTAAAGGCTTCGCTAAAATTACCGGTCACGGCGGCATAAATGACCAGTATCAGCAGTGCAATAAAGAGGGCTGGCATCATAACTTTCACCGTCTTTTCCACACCTTGTTGAATGCCTCGGGCGACAATGAACATGGTTATTAGCATGAAGACGCCGTGCCAGAAAGTCATGCCAAATACACTAGCTTGTACGTCGGCAAAAAGCTGGTTGGATTGCTCGCCACTGATATTATCGAAGGCACCGACTAGCGACCTAGGGATGTAGGCCAGCACCCAACCTGCCACCACACTGAAGAAAGTCAGCGCGAGAAAGGCCACGGAAATCGCTATCCAGCCCAGAAATTTCCAGTTTGGACTTTTGCCCTCTGCTACTGCTAGAGCTTGCGTACTGCCTGCGGGGCTTCTGCCACCGCGGCGGCCGATCACGATCATGGCCATCAGGCAGGGTATGCCAAAGAAGACGATAAACAGGAAGTAGAAGAAGATAAAGGCGCCCCCCCCATTTTCTCCAGCCATGAAGGTAAAGCGCCAGATATTACCCAGACCCACGGCACTTCCCATAGCCGCTAGGATAAACCCCCAGCGTGAAGCGAACTCAACCTTATTGGTATTCACACAAATGCTCTCTCTAATCCGGTATGGCTGATGGACAGCTTGCCCATACCGGTTTTGATCGGTTGCGCCGTATTGGGGCTAGAGTCCGAATACGTCTTCCGCATTACGGTGGCGAATAGCAGCGCATTGGTCATCAGGAAGCAGGCCTGTGTTGGTTTTGGCACCCACGGTGTCGAAAACCTGGTGGGGCCAGTCGGTGCCGAACATGACTCGGTCGCTGCCTACGATGGAAATGAGATACTGCAGGGCTCTCGCATCATAAGTGATGCAGTCATAGTAGATATGACGGAGATAATCAGTAGGTTTCTGTTGCATCTTACGCCGTTGGGGGAGTTCTACTTCGTCACCTTTCTCGAAGCGTCCTACCAGGTAGGGTAGGGCGGCTCCACCATGGGAGGCGATGAGTTTGAGGTTAGGATATTTGTCGAAGAAGCCGTCGAAGATCATGCGAGTTATCGCCAGCGTGGTATCGAACATGAATCCGACTGACCAACTGAGATCGAAATCTCCCATGGCCATCTGATCGGCACCGGGCGGGTCGGTGGGGTGAAGCAAAACCGGCAGGCCCCGCTTATCGATTTCTTCCCAGATTGGCGCGAAGAATTCCTCGGTGAGACTTCGGCCTGTTACATTGGCAAGTACCATCACACCACTGGCACCGTTATCGCAGGATCGCTTGAGTTCTTCTACTGCTCGTTCCGGATACTCCCAAGGCAGGGAAGTATACCAACGGATTCTGTCAGGGTAGGTGCTCTGCGCCTCGGCCATCGTGTCATTGGATTCTCGCGCCGCCATGCAGCTGACTTCCACGCCACCGAAGTAAACGTTTGGGCAAGTGAGGGAAACTATAGATACATCGATACCCGTGGCGTCCATTTGCTTGATTCGCAGATCATAGTCAAAGTGCCCAGGTTGCGGAAATGCCACTGGTGTCTCGCCACGGTAGATTTCTTCATGCCCATCGGGGCGCAGCTTCATTCCATACTCGCCTCCCTGTTCGCGCAGGATCTCTAGCCAGCGGCGAGTGTAAGCATGGGTGTGAACATCGATGATAGTCATTGGCGCAGCTCCTGAACAAACACTCGTCAGACTATACGAGTGTTTGTTGGAAATGTAAAAAGTAACAACAATAACCTGTGTTAGAGAGTTGGAATAATTGAGGTTAGACTAATAACCGGTAGTTTTGGTGCTGTGAGCTGGCGCGACTACGCGTAAGTTTCTTGCTCATTAAACAGCTCATTAAACAGCTCATTCATAAATGAAGTTGATGCTTAGAAGGTTAAGAATGGTCCCTGCAGAAATTCTTCAGCACACGGTATAACGTGGCAATAACCATTAATGTTTTTAGCCTTCTCCAGTGACTTAGAAGAAACAGAAAGCGGCATACACAATAGAAGGTGGGATAAGGATAAGAGTAAAAACCAGAGCGTGCGCGTGACTTTCGTCCGCGCACGGCTAACTAGTCTTTACTCCTCTTTGTGTAAGCGAAGCTCTTTACGCTTAAGAGCTTGCTACTTGGTGACGAGTTTCTGTACGCGCCAGTTAATCAACTCGGCGACCCAGATCTCATCTTCGGACGGACAGGCTATGCCGTGGATCCAGCCGAATTCACCCAGATTGCGCCCGGGCTGACCGTAGACACCAAGTACCTCTCCTTGCAGAGACACCTTGTAGATACGACTTGGGTACAGATCACCAATAAACAACACGGGGTTGGGTCCTGGTGTCATGCACAAAGCATCAGGTGCGCCAGGAGACTGTGAACCCGTGGTGCCGTTAGGGTTTTCTCGGCCGTAGGTAATCTTGCCGCGAGAGGTGTCTACCGGCACATCCACAGTAAACTCTCGGATGTAGTTGCCATCCTTATCAAATACCTGAATGCGGCGGTTGCCACGGTCGGCTACATAGATCTCATCGGCGGGAGACACGGCAATACCATGAGGGGTATCAAACTGGCCAGGACCAGTGCCTAGGGAACCCCAGCTAGCTATCCACTCGCCTCGAGCATTCACCTTGCCGATACGTGAGTTGATGTAACCATCACTAAAATAGGAACTCCCTTCGGAATCCCAGGCCACATCGGTGGGCTGATTGAACACATTGTCCCTATGTACTGGCAACGGATTCCGCGGATTTATGCCCTCAGGCACCTCGATCGCCACGCCCATGCGCTCGAATTTACGCGCCATCTGGGTTTCCCAGTCTGGCGGAACCTGTATATGAGAGGCCTCGGCCTTACGACCAAATACTCTGTCCACGTGGCCCTCAGGTGTGAAGCGTAGAATCATATTCGATCCCTTGTCCACCACCCAGATATTGTCTTCGGGGTCGATACGAACCGCATGGGCATAGGACCAGGCATTCAGGTTCTTGCCGATCTCGCGAACGTAGTTGCCGTCGGCGTCGAATTCCAGAAGTTGTGCGGCCGTTGCCATATAGGCCGGCCCGTGCGCGCTGCCACCACGCGAAAATATGAACACATGGCCGTGAGAATTAACCGCGACACCAGCGACCTCGCCGAAATGGATATCGGCTGGCAATTTCAAGGGATTGGGAACGGATTCAAAGGGAAGTTCAGGTACATTCTGTGCGAACGCTGGGCTGATCATCAAGCCCAGCAGTGCGGCTGTAATTAATGCATGTTTCATAATCACTACCTCTTTGGGAGCTCTTTATACAAGCCTTGATAGGCTACTTAGTTGTTATAGGAGGTTGGACTCTAATCGATAATTCGCTAAATACATAGAGAAATACATTCAGCACCAGCACTGGGGTTCTCTAACTCTTTCTACACCAAAGACTGTTCGTGTAGAGCCGCAATTTGTGGGGTCAACACGTAAAATATTCACCCCTTTCTATCCCCTATATTTATCCCTTTTATTTAAGGACGCAGGAAGAAGTATCTGGCAGACTGTTCCAGAACCCAAATTTGATCGTCGCCACTTTTTTAGTACATTGGAGAATTGCATGAACAACGGCAAAGGCTGTCTCTCACTTTCGTTTCTATTGTTACTTGCTGCGATGTCTCCAGTAATTGCACAGATAACATCTGTTGACCGATTCGTGCCTCATGTCTCCACTGTGCCTGCTAATGAAGGAGCACAGGTTGGACTCTACCTGCATGAAAAAATTGATGCCGCACTGCAAACACAAATTGCTGCGGGTGCGTCGCCCCAGGGCAAAGTTGTGCTATTCATCCACGGCGTCTCTGTTACGTCGGCACCAGCATTTGATTTACCCTACAAGGACTACAGCTGGATGGAATTTCTGGCAAGCCAGGGATTCGATACATTCAGCATGGACCATCAGGGTTATGGTTACTCACCTCAGCCCCACATGGACAATCCCTGTAATTTGAGTGCCGAAGATCAAGCGTCGATCGATGCAGCGGCTACCGCCAACTGCCGTGCCGACTATCAGCGACAACTGACCAGCAGCCAGACCGACTGGGACGAGATTGATACCGTTGTCGACTATTTGCGTGAGCTGAGAGGTGTCGACAAGGTAAGCATTATCGGATGGTCGCTGGGAGGAATACGTACCGGAGGTTATGCCGCCAACCATGGAGAGAAACTGGATAAGTTGGTTTTGTTCGCCCCCGTGTACAGACAGGGAAGTGCAGCAACTGCTCCCAGCAATTTTCCCGTCGAAGCTGCACCGCTCTCGTTACAAACAAAAGACACCCTGCTCAACAATCGCTGGGGATCGAATGTCGCCTGTGAGAATCAAGTCGAAGAGGGCATAGCCGAGGTAGCCTGGCAAGCGATCATGAGCTACGACCGATTTGGCTCATCCTGGAATAAACCCGATGGTGTTATGCGCGTGCGCTCAGCAAGTTATTGGGGGTGGGATGAAGAAGCTGCTGCGAAAATTTCCAACCCAACGCTTATCCTCATCGGCGAGCAAGATGGTTTATTACCCGGTGCGGTTTCTTTGTATGGCGATCTAAGCGGCATACGCAACAAAGCTGTTGTCAGAATGGAATGCGCGACTCACTTCGCCGTGTGGGAAGCCTCGCAGTACAAATTTATGCAAGAGGCTTCGCTTGAGTGGTTGAACGAGGGCACTTATCGTGGAAATTCCATAGGTGAATTTAAAGTTGCCTATGGCGGCATGAACCTCGATTGACGCGAAAGATGAAATCGGAGGGCTTTGATCTGCCCGTACTTTTTTTTATTGGATGCCTGCTGCAGCTCGCGCCTCTTCGGCTCTTGCTCCACGTAGGATGTTGAGCAAGCCATAGTTACCTTCGTGGCAGGCATATTCATAGAGAAGTCCGTCTACCTTAGTCAGCGGAATTATCCCCGTTATCTTATCCGTGTAGGCTTGAGGGTCATCAACAGTAAATTCGTAGGAAATGGAGTCATCGCTTAGTCGTGTGAATCGCTCGGTGAGAAACTTATCGTCAGACTTTCCGCCCGCACCAAACGACTGAGTCAGCCCGTTAAAATTTCGAGATTCAACCACAAGTGTGTCACCTTCCCAGTGGCCACGAGAATCACCCGACCATAAGCCGATGCTGTCATCGAGAGGGCTATGTTCATCCAATGGCACGATGCGAGCGTCATGAACCATTTCTATCATGATCACTACATGATCTCGGCTCTGAACGATTTGTAGATTATTGTTGTAAAGACTGGGTTGGATAGGTGGGCCGGCATTGAACCCTACGATACAACGCTCCCCAAGCCCTCTGTCTTCCGGGCCATCACTACCAATACCTCCACCGGTAAATCTCACCGGACGTTCGCCATCAATATCAGGGTCGAGCCGCCCCTGAACAACGATTGCTCCTTCAGCATAGGGGGGCAGTCGCCCATTTGTCGGGTAGACGATGATTGAGGTGCGCGCGACGTCTCCGATGCCACCTGTTTCAACCCAGAAATCGTTGTAGGCCTCGTTGACTCCTCCATTGGGTATCGCGGCGTCTGAACCCTCATCGCGGGCAGTTCTACGCGAGCGAATTTCTGCAATCTCTTCTTCGGTCATATACTCACGCTCACCATATTGTGAAGGTCTTTGCATGGGTATGTCTGAGGAGAAATTCCATACGCCCTGTAGGTCCGGTTGATCCCACTCGGTTTTTGGTGCTTGATAATCTTCTGCTGACCATGCATTACCCCACAGCAGGAAACTCGCAATTATGAGTAATAAAGGCCGTAAGTTCATAGCTTGATTCCCGAGAGTGTCTTTTGTGATTATTGGAATTGACTGTCAAAAACTACTCCTTCTATGAAGCATTTGCCAGCGCATTTTTGCAATAGTTAGTAACGGAGCAGTCAATGGGGTCAAAGTATTGGGGTCAGAGTAAATATCCAGTAGTTTCAGCTATTTGGGGAAAGTTCGACTAGACTTTAAACTTGATAGCCATTTTGATTCTAAGTTCAAGGATGAACTTTATGCCGCGTCGATTAAGATTATGTCCTGCAGGGATTTCTCAACACATTGTTCAGCGCGGCAATAACCGCCAAGTCTGCTTTTCTTGTGATGAAGATGTGGCGGCTTATGCCAACTGGTTGCACGAAGGTGCACGTAAGTATGAAGTCTTGATACATGCATGGGTGTTCATGAGTAATCATGTCCACTTGCTGGTAACGCCTCAGGTGGATTTGGCTTCTTCACTGATGATGCAATACATAGGTCGTCACTATGTCCGCTACTTTAACCACAAGTATCATCGAACTGGCACACTTTGGGAAGGTCGTTATCACTCCAACCTGGTACAACAAGAGTGCTACTTACTCGCTTGCCAACGTTATATCGAAATGAATCCTGTAAGAGCTAAGATGGTAACTGATCCAGCAGACTACAAATGGTCAAGCTATCGATGTAATGGACTTGGTGTAAAAACCAAGCTGCTGACCCCGCATCCCGTCTACCTAAACTTGGGGAGCACTAAGGCGAGCCGGTTGCTCAATTACCGCGGATCATTCTGTTCAGCTATAGATCAAGAACTATTGCCAGACATTCGCTATTCATTGAACAAAGCTCTGGTGTTGGGAACGCAGCAGTTTAAGACAGAAGTAGAGATGTTGACTGGACGTCGGGTAAGGCCAGCCAGAAGGAAACGCAAAAGCGCGTAAACTACTGGATATTTACTCTGACCCCACTTATTCTTTCAATTCTTAATGCGGATTTATCATGAAAAAAGTTAGCCTGGATGTATGGATTCAGTTGTTAGGGATGACAGGAATCATAGTTTCTTTGATTTTTGTTGCGATGCAAATGAAACAGTCTCAAACAATTGCAATCGCAGGGCAGACACAGGCTAGGAACCAAATGCTTTTAGATAACCAGCTTGCATTTTTAGGCGAAGAACCTATCGGCAGGAGCATCATGGCAAAAGGGAATCCAAACGCAATAAATCCTGACTCATTGACTGAAGAAGAATATGCTATCTGGTATCAAATTATTCAGACTCGGGCAATCACGATACAAAGTGCTTACCAACAATATCAATTAGGATTGTTAACCGAAGATGTATGGGAGCAAGCAGAGAACAGAATACTCGGTCATTGGCGGAACTGCCATATAAGGCCCATTTGGGCTCCGGCGGTAGTTCCTTCCTTTCAAGATTACCTTAGAGCATTACCCGGGGAATGCATATCTGAATTCTCGAATACAGATTAGGCTATACCAAGCATTAACCAGGCTCCACAACTGCTACAGCCCAATGCCTATCCATTGGCTCTTCAGCCTTAGATAGCTCTGCCCGCTCCTTTTTTCTGGTAACCGCCCAGCCAGCACCCGCCTTAGGAGCACACCCCGATAAGTCAGAATGGTTCCATTGCACCCCTATAAATACTATTGTGGACGAACGGTTAGGTATCTATATGGGAGAATATACTGAGTGAACATCGAGCGAGCAGTTAATGTTGTTGGAGTAATAGCAGTCATCGCTTCTTTGGTATTTGTGGGATTGCAATTGCGTCAGTCTCAAGTGATAGCTCTAGGTGCCCAAACTCAGGCGAGAACTGATAATTTAACGGCAATCTTTCTTGCCTCATTAGAGGGTAATGAAAAAGTAATTGAGCTTTCAGACCCAAAGTATTTCAGTTCGGGTGTGACAAATAGTGATTTACCGATTTTTAATCAAATTAACCGAATCAGGGCCTTATCCCTCCAAAACGCTTATCAACAATATTCACTTGGCCTCTTGCCGGAAGATGTTTGGAAATTGGCAGAATTGAGAATCGCATTGACTCTACGAAGTTGCCAAGCGAGGTATATGCTATTCGGTCAAGCCACGCCTTCTTTTAGGTCATATCTCGAATCTATTAGTGAAATTGATTGTCCGCTAGACGATTTTTTCGGGCTTAGGTAGATGACTAACTACACAACGTGGTCAGGTATCCAAAGCCTGTCGCGAGTTATGCCCCTATGGTGCTTTAGGGTAAGCTCTTGAAAGAACTCCTAACCTAGGTCTGCTAAGTTTTGGCCTACTAAATTCAAAGGAACGTTATCATGATCGAATATCACAATCCCGCAGCTCAGGTGGTTTTGGAAGTAGAGCCGTACACATTGTCTGCTAGTGTCACGGGGAGCAAGGAAATCAACATTGGCTTTTTAGCGAATGGTTTTCCTGATTCAGAGAATTTTCTGAATGAAATCCAAAAAGCCATGCAAGCAATTGAGCCTGGTATCGAGGTGTATAGCTACAATAAAGGCAATGCATCTATGCCCGCCAATGAAGAAATGATTTCTAAAATTAAAAGTGAGTGTCAAGCGGTTGTAGCTGCCTATGGGCATTGAGGTTCCTGCACTACCGGCACCGTGCGTGACGGCGTGAACTTGGCAAGAATTGGTATTCCTGTAGTGGCTTTAGTCACTGACGAATTTTGGCCTCAGGGGGATTTTGTTGCCCAGTCTCTGGGCATGCCTGATGTGCCCCGAGTTCAACTTCCGCATCCTATTGCGGGTACTGGTACCAAGAACATGAAAGCAATCGCGGCCGACTACGCTCCTTTGATCATCAAAGCGCTTGAGGCAGACCATGACTGATTTGTTTAGCGCTGCAGATGAAGAAGCTGCACTAGAAGATTTGCACAATCGCCATATGACGGATGGGTTGCCGGTGATTATTCCAACACCAGCAAGAGTCAGCAAAATGGTTTTGGCGTCCGGACAAGATGCCGACATGATGCTGGGAACCATGGGCCCTGCCAACGGCATGGCAACTCTCGAGAAAGTGGCAGTTGCTGCTGTGATGGCGGGCTGTCTGCCAGACTATATGCCTTTGGTTGTAGCAGCGCTTAAAGCGGTAATCGATCCTCGTTTCGATCTCACTGAAATGCAGGCGACCACCCACTGCACGGCACCCCTTATTATTGTGAATGGTCCAGCACGACACACTTGCGGTCCTGTTAGTAGCAGCTATGGCGCACTTGGGCCTGGCCATCGAGCGAACGCGTCTATCGGCCGCGCATTACGATTAGCGATGATAAACATTGGGGGTGGTAGACCCGGCACCTCAGATATGGCGCTATTGGGCCACCCCGGCAAATTCAGCTACTGTTTGGCAGAGAATGAAGAGGCATCTCCATTTCCTCCTATGCATGTGGACCTTGGGTTTGATTCGCAAGACAGTGTCGTTACTGTCATCGGAGCGGAGGCGCCGCACTCGGTTTTATTTAGCGGTGATGGTGATGACCCGAATCAATATGCGCTGCTATTGGAAGTACTGGCAATTGGGTTGGCGAATGCGGCTACTAATAACGCCATTTTAACCAGCGGGATGGCGACCATAGTGCTAAACCCAGAACACGCCAGTGTTCTTCATAAAGCAGGCTTAAGCCGTCAGGATATTGCTACTGAAATCTATCAGCGTTGCAAAATGGACGGTGCCGAAGCAAATCGACTATGTGCAGGTTTTGCCCGCAAAACTCTAAACCCAAGGCAAGCGTTCACTGGCCCAGAGCAGCTATTGGTACTGATGTCCGGCGGCAGCGGCCTGTACTCAATGGTGATGCCCAGTTGGAGCGCTGGGGCCAACAAAAATTCTGCGGTCAGTGTAAAAGTGGAGGCTGATTTCTATTGTGAAGTGCCAAATTTTAACGGTGGCTAGTGTTGGGCTTTTCGTACGCTAATTTATGTGCACGTGATTTGAAGGATTCGAACCCGACAATACCGAGGGGGCATTGACAAGTTAAAGGCCATTCTTAGAAAGAACGGAAGAGCGGTAAGGGGATTTTCTGAACTGTATGCTCGAGCCAACGGACTATAAATTCCCATAATCCGTCGCTTACTAATTATACCAATTCTCCACAACAGCCTACAAAAGATAGGCCTCTGTATTGTATAACTTTATAGATTGTAGCCAATTGGCTTAGCTTGTATCGAGTTATCGCGCTGTGTCCCATGAAGTTAGACTAACCCCACCCCTTGTTTTCTAGTAACCGCCCAGCCAGCACCCCTGCCTAGTGGCACACACCGGTAAGTCAGAATGGTTCCATTGCACCCCTATACAGACTATTGTGGACGAACGATTCCGACACGATAAATTTGGAGTATTAATTATGGTAATAAGGACAATTAGAAATAAATTACTCTTTTTGCTTTGCGCATTACTTGTACTGCCTACTCTTGGCTATGCTCAGTCTAATACAGACGGTGGCCCACCACTTGATTCAGAACGAATTCCCCGAGTTGAGAAACCCTGGTCGATTGCCGAAAGAGCAATCCTTGAGCCGCGAGAAAATAATGGCAGCGTGCTTGGCGTTTGGTCCACCTGTGCCCAAGCGCCGGACCTTTGTAATGCGTGGTTGGAGTTCACCGATTATTTGCTCCAGGACTCTTCTCTACCAACTCGAGATAGGGAATTGCTAATACTAAGAATTGGGTGGTTGAATGGTGGTGCCTATGAGTGGGCAGCACATCGGGGTCTTGCCTTGAGTGTTGGCATAACTGAAGCAGAGTTAGAAAACATTCTTGAAGGTCCAGATGCCAGTGGATGGACTGATTGGGATAGCACACTATTAAGAGCGGCGGATGAACTGCATAGTAATGCCTTGATTACTGATGTCACTTGGAACAAGTTAGCAGTACGCTATGACAAGCGGCAATTGATGGAAGCAGTGTTTACCGTTGGCCAATACAACTTAGTGGCGATGTACCTAAATAGTTTAGGTGTTCAGTTTGAAGAAGGCTTTCAAGGGTTTCCTTTATGAAACTTATAAAAAGAATATTCATATTTGTGGTAGTGACAGGAATCAACTGGCTGTCATGGCTCAGAAGGCACGTACAGCCATAGGCAGCGAAACCTTGGAAGTGTTTGCTGATGGGGGTTACTTCAGTGGTAAAGAGATCGTGACTTGTGACAGTGATGGTATTACACCTAATGTTCCCAAACCACTGACCTTGACCAGCAAAGCCTAGGATCGTTATGGCAAACAGGACTTCTCGTACCTTGCTGGGGAAGGTGAGTACCTTTGCTCCGCAGGTCAGCGACTAACTAATCGCTTTAGTACGGTAGAGAACGAGATGAAGTTGCATGCCTATACCAGTTCAGCCTGTGGAAGCTGTGAGCGGAAGGCTCAATGTACCACTGGAAAAGAACGGCGCATAAAATGCTGGGAGCATGAAGGAATTCTAGAATTCATGCAGAGCAAGCTGGAGAAAAACCCTGACGCTATGTTATTGCACAAGAAAACGGTATAGCCCCCCTTCGGTACTATCAAGCACTGGATGGGATCTACACACTTCTTGATGAGAACGCTGGAACATGTCAGCACCGAGATGAGTTTGCATGTGTTGGCCTACAATATAAAACGTGTGATGAGTATTATGGGTGTGATGGCTTTAATGCAGGCGATGCAAGCATAGGGCTTATGTTTGTCTGTAAAAAAGCAGGAACTAAGTGTTATCAAGCCTTCTAACGAACGACAGGCGAAGAGAAAATTTGTTGTTTCAGAACAACCGATATTATAACTGGCTTGGTTAATGACTCTGGGGAACCGAGCAGAGGCTTATATTGGTTCAATCAATGGTGTATCGTGTGTTTTTACATGGCCTGGGCCGAAAGCTGACAACCATAAAACAAGGTTGGTCCCCATTTTTACTTTGACCGGCTTTAAGAATTAGTACAATAGCCATGACACAATAGAAATCGCTACTAGGGTCCAGTGACCATGAAACCGAAATTATTTGTCTCAGCTTTTATTCTAGCAGCCATCTTTCTGCTGTCTGCTCCAAGCTTCGCTCAGGTTGAGTCTGCCGCTTATTCTGGCATTACAGAATCAAGAAATTTATTCCGGGAAAATTGCGCTGTTTGTCATGGTGAAAACCTGGAAGGTGCGCCTCAGGGCTCGCCGCTACGTGGCGACCTGAGCCACGGTGAGTCCATGTCGGACATCACCGCCAGCATAACTAATGGCTATGAACCTGCTGGCATGCCTGCCTGGCGCGATATTTTCTCGCCGGTTGAGATCAAGGGTATAGCACTGTATGTGTTGGAAACACGAGCCAACGTCGGTTACGTCACCTCTAATTATGATGCCCCACTCTTGATTCCAGATAATGTATTCGAGACTGAAAGCCTTAATTTCCGCCTAGACACCCTGATAGATGATCTTGACCCTTTGCCGTTTTCCATTGCGCCTCTGCCTGATGGCAGCCTTTTGGTAACTGAAAAAACCAGAGGCCTGCGTATTGTCAGTCCTGATGGGCAAAAATCGGAACTCATTGAGGGAACCCCGGACGCTTTCGATGATATTTATCGACTTGAATCGCGTATCGATATTGAGCGGGGAATGGGGTGGCTATTCGATATCCTGCTTCACCCTAACTACGAAGAGAATGGTTGGATCTACCTTTATCACAGTCATCGCTGCGAAGACTGCAACGACTTGAGTCGTGAACGAGAACGCCCTGTATCGATGAACCGGCTAGTACGCGGCCGTATAGAGAACGGCGCCTGGATTGATGAGCAAATTATCTGGCAGGCACCGATTGAAGATTATGGGCTGGCTGGCGACATTGGTGCCGGTGGGCGTGTTGCGTTTGATAATTTCGGTCATGTCTATTTCACCATTGGTATGAAGTGCGGTGGCAACGCAAGCGGCATTCAGGATTTGACTACACCGTGTGGCAAAATCCATCGCGTGAATGACGACGGCAGTATCCCGATAGACAATCCATTTGCACACCGCAGCGATGTTTATCGCAGCATTTATACATACGGCCATCGCAGCCCACAAGGATTGGAATTCGATGCGGCCAATGGTGAGTTGTGGGGCAGCGAGCACGGTCCGCGCGGTGGCGATGAAATAAATCTTTTGCGACCCGGGGCAAACTACGGCTGGCCATTGTACTCCCTGGGAATCGATTACGACGGAACCCCCGTTGAATATGGTAAAGACCTGGGGATAGCCTTTGAATTATCAGACATTGAACAGCCTGTTGTGGATCTAACACCTTCCCCTGCTGTGTCCAGTTTTATTATTGCAAACAGCGAACAGTTCCCTGAATGGCGTGGCGACTTTATTGTAGGTTCACTAAAAGCACGCAGCCTGTTTCGCATCACTATCGAGAATAATAGCTTTGTAAGTCGAGAAACACTTTTTGAGGGGATTGGCCGCGTTCGGGATGTCGAGCAGGGATATGACGGTACAATTTATGTGCTGTTCGAACACAATGCGGGTGGACAAATTGTCAGGCTCATTCCGCAAAATAGATAGGGTTAAATAGATAGGGTTAAATAGATAGGGTCAGAGTAAAAATACAGCAGTCTTAAGGTCCGCTATTGGCAGCTAGCTCTAACCATTTTATAGCTTCATCTTTGTTCTTGGTTACGCCATCTCCGCTGAGGTAATGAACTCCTACACTGAATATTGACTCTAAGTCGCCCTGTGCTGCGAGAGTCAGGACATCCTCAAAGTTGGAATCCTCGGCAGCCATACGGGTGCATAAGATAGGA
>CALKDE010000327.1 GCA_938082955.1 uncultured Pseudomonadales bacterium | reverse complement strand
ACCTAACCTCAAGGCAACCTATGAACTAACTGTTCGTGCCGCCGCCGACTGGCAAGTAGTCTCCTCTACAACCGAAGATGCAATCGAAACAGACGGCGATACAAAAGTCTGGCATTTTCCACAGTCGGAGAAATTCTCCAGCTATATCTTCTCTCTTCATGCTGGTCCCTATCAGATATGGGAAGACATGGCCGGCGACGTACCGATCAGGCTAATGGCGCGACAGTCGCTACGCGAATACGTCGCAGTTGAAGAATGGATGAGCTACACCAAATCAGGCTTAGCCCACTACCGTGATTACTTTGACATTCCCTACCCCTTTGAGAAGTACGACCAAGTTATTGTTCCCGACTTCTTGATCGGCGCGATGGAGAATGTCGCGGCTGTTACTTTCTCTGAAAGCTATGTCGACCGGGGAGCCTCTAATCGATTCAATAGCCAGCGCCGCGCCGGTACGATACTGCATGAGATGGCGCATATGTGGTTCGGCGATCTCGTCACGATGAACTGGTGGAACGGCCTCTGGTTGAACGAGAGCTTCGCTACTTTGATGTCTTCAATCGCTGTGTCGCAGGCGACCGAATTCGACGATCTATGGCATGATTTTTACCTGTCTGAAAATTTGACTGCGATCTCCGCCGACAACGCCGTGTCCACACATCCAATCGAGGTTCCGGTTGTTAGCACGAATGACTTCTTCAACGTCTTCGATGCTATTACCTATGACAAAGGCGCATCCGTTCTAAACCAATTGTCCCACTATTTAGGCCGAGAGGATTTCCGGCTGGGAGTTTCAAATTATCTGAAGAAGCACTCTTGGGAGAACACCGAGCTCGACGACTTTATGAACTCGCTCTCTGAGCAGTCCGGCATAAACCTAGACCCCTGGGCTCAGGACTGGATGTATCAGGCTGGCGTAAATACTATCGAGGCGCGTTTTAGCTGCGATTCCAACGGTATAAGCAGTTTCGCCATTCTACAGACTGTTCCAGATGACTATCCAACCCTAAGAGATCAGCGCGTGCAGCTAGGGTTATTCACCACGGATGCCAGCGGATCTATTGAGCTCAACACGGCTATTCCCATAGAAATATTCGGCGCCGAAACGCAGGTGCCACAAGCCATAGGCCTCGACTGCCCAAATCTCGCCTTACCGAACTACCAGGGCTGGGGATATACCGAAGTAAGCCTTGATGAAGTCAGCATGGACACCATCATCAGCGACAACGCCATAGAGCGAATCGACGATCCGCTCATGCGCTCAATGATCTGGACCGCCCTATTCAACGCACCGAGCAATGGCCAGATGGAAAATTCCATCTTATTAGAGACCTTGATTGCTTCGCTACCAGTGGAGGAAAATGACCGAATCATTCGCCGAACCATGGCCACATTAGTAAGCAACTTAAACCTACTAGAACGACTAGGTGGCGAATACGCCAATGAACTCGCCGAGTATGGACCGCAAGCTGAACAGCAACTTTGGCAACTAATCAACGCAGGGGTTAACGACGAGGCAGGCAGTCAATCTCTTAGCACGCTAAACCTTAGACTATCCCGCTATATCGGTCTTGCACGCAGCTTTGAGGCACTGGGAAACCTTGCAAGCTTACTGGAGGACGCCACCAGGATTTCCGGACTGAGCCTAGGCCAGAATCAGCGCTGGAATATCATTCAGCGTTTTACTGCTAGAGACTACAACGGTGCTCGCGAGCTGTTGGCGGCTGAGCGCGAGCGCGATCCATCCGATGCCGGCAGGCGTTCGGCAATCGCTGCGCAGGCCGGACTACCTGATCTCAACATCAAACGGGAATGGGTGACTCGAATCCTCGATACTGATAACCCCTTACCACTTTCGAATCTGCGCGCGGCCATGGGATCGATATTCCCAACCGGGCAAGAAGAATTGCAGCTAGCTTTGTTACCACAACTGACAAGCAATCTTTCTCAGCTCGCTTTGAACCGTGATAACTATTTTCAACAGACCTATGGGCGCGATCTATTTTCTGGTATCTGCGAACAACAGGGACTAGAAATTCTTAGTAACGCGATTAGCGATAGCGATGCAATTGGTGCCACCCTCTATCGCTTCATGAGCGAAAACGTGCAGAGCGCGTCTCAATGTATAGAATTGAAGGACTGAAGTTCAAGACATAGACGACAATGACACGCAGAATCCTAGTAGCAACCAGTTTCTTGCTAAGCTGGTTGTCTAGTAGCTTTTCATTTGCCGCGCAAATTCCAACAGGCAAAGCAGAAGATGTTGGCATGTCTTGTGAACGACTGCAGCGAATCAACACGGCGATGCAGACCCTATCTTCGCCGAGATGATCGAAACCTAACACTTCTAGAAAAATTTCTTCGAGGCCTGCAAATCGGTAACCGCCAATCCAAATTGGCCGATTCCAGCAATGCCAGTTTCGAATGCGGCTGCGGTTCCTCCGAATGTTAGGAAAATTAGACAAGTTATAAGAAGTTTGCGCATAGTAGAAATCCAATGCATTGACCAGTGCTACAGTATAAGAGTGTCTAGACAGTAGCTTTAGAGCACTGTCGTGTCCCTTTTTTGGTATTCGCTCAGTGCGAACACCGCATAAATTGGACTTACTGTATATTTACTCTTATTCTGCTGCAAAGAATCTTTGAAGTATGAGAGCACAATGAAAAAACTTCATCTACTCGCCCTAACACCGCTTTGTATGGCTGGCCCTGCCCTAGCACAGAACCTAATTAGCGAAATGCCTACCAGCGCTCAATCAAGCGATGGCCACTACATAAGCTGGCAGGAACACATTATTGATGACCCTGAGATAGCAGGTTTCGCGCTCAGTGGCAGCGATGGCCTGGTCATGGGCGATATTGACCGCGATGGCTATGAGGATATTGTCTCTGTACACGAGTCCGATGCCGAGTATGACTCGGCAAGCCATGTTCCTGGTTTCGTTCCTCCACCGGAAGGTACAGTAAGAATTGCATTTGGCTCAGCCGATCCGCTGCAGTGGATGAATATCACCATAGCCGAAGGCACCGACGCGCCAGCGCCTGAGGATGCGGTCATTGTAGATTTAAACGGCGATGACTATCTCGATGTCGTTGTTGCCGCAGAGCAGTCCCACCTAATTTACTTACAAAACCCGGGATTGAATGCTCGAACGGCCACCTGGCCAAGACTTATCCTACCAATGACTCAGGGTCGCGGGTCTTATATTCGTGTGTTTGCCGCTGATTTCGATGGCGATGGCATAGCCGAACTCACTGCCCCAAATAAAGGAGCGCAGTCACCCGGGCCAGAAGACTACGCGCGCTCAACTCCTGTTGAGATGTATAAACTCGCTGGTGATCCGCTATCGGGCAGCAGCTGGCAGCGCAGCGAACTGGGTAGTTACAGCGTCCCACAAAATGCCGAACCGGTCGATCTAGACGGTGATGGCGACATGGATATCGTAGTAGGCGCGCGCGGAGATGCCCGACTAGTTTATTTCGAGAACCTAGGTGCGGGTTCTCTAGATTTCAAAGAGCATGCAATCGGAATCTATGGCGGAAATCTAGCTGGTTTTAATCTCGAATATACAGACTTAAGCGGCGATGGCCGGCTCGATATTATTGGCATGAGTTCTGGCGGCCAATTCAAGTGGATTGAACAACCCGAAAATAGTGACGACACCTGGAACGCCTACACCATAGGCAGTATTCTTCCCGACGGTTTAGTTGGCATGGAGATCGCTGACATCGATAGCGATGGCGATACCGACGTCATGGTAGGCAGCTATAGCCGAGGTCCGCGTACCGGAGATGGTGATGTCGATGTAAATGATGCCTTAGGTCGACTCGCCTGGTTCGAGAATCCTGGCGAGGCTAAATCTGAATGGACACGTCACGATATTTCAAGACGCAAGCGCGGCATGTTTGACAAGTTCATTGCCCGGGACCTTGACGGCGACGGCGATATAGATTTCCTCGGCACGCGCGGCAATAGCGCACCCTTCGATGGCGTATTCTGGCTTGAACAAGTAAGAAGCGATGAACCACGCAGAAATTTTCAGCCTGCGCGGGCGCAGGAGAGTGACGAGATAGCCCTGCCCTGATTCAATCTGAATCTACAATACAAAGCCACAACTCGCCACGGATTTCGGTTATTAAAGAATTCGCTGCTTCGCCGCGTCGTATTCGGTTCTCAATTGCGCAACGAAATCTGCAACAGGTGCTACTGCCTTGATCGCATTGATACCCTGTCCACAGCCCCAAATATCTTTCCATGCCTTTGACTTGCTACTGCCTCCGGAGCCGAAATTCATCTTAGATGGATCGCTCTCGGGCAGATTATCAGGATCCATGCCTGCCGCCTCGATGGAAGGCCTCAGATAATTCCCATGGACACCGGTAAAAAGGTTCGTGTATACGATATCGCTCGCCGCATAGTCAACCAAGGCCTGCTTATAAGCTGGGTCGGCGTTTGCCTCAACGGTAGCAATGAACGCGGAACCCAAATAGGCCAGGTCGGCACCCATCGCCTGAGCGGCGAGCACGCCGTCGCCGGTTGATATAGCGCCGGATAGCAGCACCGGACCATCGAACCATTCGCGCACTTCTTGAATAAATGCCATGGGAGATAGAGTGCCAGCATGCCCACCGGCACCGGCTGCTACGCAGATTAGGCCATCGGCTCCCTTCTCAATAGCCTTGTGAGCAAAGCGATTGTTGATGACATCATGCAAGCATATGCCACCATAGGAGTGAATCGCCTCGAATACCTCGGGGCGAGCACCTAGAGATGTAATGACAACTGGCACCTTATGTTTCACGCACATCTCGACATCGTGCATAAGCCGGTCGTTGGAGTTGTGTACGATCTGATTCACCGCATACGGTGCGGCAGGGTTATCGGGATTAGCCTGATTATGGGCATCTAACTCTTCAGCAATTCGCGTGAGCCACTCATCTAAGACCTCGATAGGTCGCGCGTTAAGCGCTGGAAATGAACCGATGACACCGGCCTTACACTGGGCAATAACAAGATCGGGATTAGAGATGATAAAGAGCGGTGCTCCGACTACTGGTAACGAGAGTTTTCCTCGCAGAGATTCTGGTAAAGCCATGGATAGTTCCTTCGCTGGTGTTGATTCTTATTTGCTGGGTTATTTCTACTGTATTTACTAAGCTGTTTCCTAAGCTATCCCTTCTTCTCGAACACTTTGTCCACAGCGCATTCTACTGCCGCATGTGCGCCCGTTTTCAACAGAGTGCCATGAGCCGCAAGCAGTCTATCAAACTTGAGACCTAACAATCTTCGGAATTCCGGTTCCAGAGTCTCACCCTCGGGAGTCTGATACTTCAGCCAGATTGGTCCGACTATCGTGGTGCGAGGAAAACC
>CALKDE010000326.1 GCA_938082955.1 uncultured Pseudomonadales bacterium | reverse complement strand
GACGCCCATTTATCGACGCAGTCAACAGCGCATTGGATGTCTATACTGGGTGGCAAGGTGCCCTGCGCGCCGGTCTATGGGCTTGCCGAGGCTATGGAGAATCCTTTTTTGCTCGAGAGAGAGGGCGTAGTTACCACCGAACACCCGAACCGGCCCGCTCTTAAAAACCTGCAAAGCCCGGTGCGAATGGCCGACTCCATTCCCAATCAACCAGGGCCTCAGCTGGGCGCGGATACCGACGACATCTTGCGGGAGCTGGGATATGACGATTCTGCTATTCAAGACTTTCGCCAGAGCTGCGTTACCTGAGTTACGAAGATTCACTACACTAAATTACAACCGAGATCATGAAAATGAAGCCCGCCTCAAATACGCTAACTGATGACTTTAAATCGCAATCTTTCGACCTTATTGATGCCAGCGATGCGCAGGAGTTTTACCATAGCAGAGGCTGGACTGACGGCTTCCCAATAGTCCCACCTACTCCCGAAGCCGTGCAGGCTTGCCTCGACTGGGTCCTGATGCCCGCGAACGAGATCATCGGTATCGAGCCCGTGCGCGAGCGCGCCATCACGGCGGAGAAGCTGGCGATCAATGCAGTTATGGCCGGCTGTCTTCCGATGCACTTTCCTGCTGTAGTCTCGGCCTGGATGGCCATGTTGAAGGAAGAGTTTCTTTTACACGGCACAACAGCCAGCACTGGCGGCTGTGCGATTCTGGTTATTTTGAATGGCTCCATCAGGCAGGAGATTGGCGCCCGTAGCGACTTCAATGTGCTAGGTAGCTCTGACCGCGCGACCTCAGTTATCGGCAGAGCAATCCGACTCGCTCTAATTAATATATTACAGGTTAGTCCTGGCGCTATTGATCGGTCTACTCTTGGCCATCCTGGCAAGATAAGCTATTGCATCGCCGAAGATGAAGAGGGTAGCAATTGGTCATCCCTAGCCGAGTCCCGTGACATACCTAAGGTGGCGTCGGCAGTCACGGTGCTTGCCGCCTGCGCTCCTCGCCAGATTATGAACGAGTGGACCAGCAAGCCCGAAGAAATACTGGATACCTACGCTGCAGAGATGCGCGCCAACAGGCGCAATTATTCCCTCTGGTCGGGTAACTATGTGGTGGTCATGGCCCCGCAGCACCCAGAACATATGCGCGTGGCTGGCTGGGGTAGGAAAGAGATCGCCAATTACCTGTTCGAGAAAGCCCGCATTAAGCGCTCGCAATGGACAACCGTGGGTAAAGGTTCGGTAGTACGCAAGAAGGGCGATACTGAATATTGCGCGCTGCCCAGTCCAGACCATCTTTTGTTAGTTGCCGCTGGCGGACCTGCGGGCGGATTTGGCGCGATAATTCCCTCCTAGCTTGGCACCAAGAGCCAGATCGTTACGGCGGTTATTGGCGTCTTCGCTCATGTCGATAGACTGCTTCGAGAGGGTTATCAAGTAGCCCAGGTGGTCCTGCGAACTAAGTCTAATTACAGCGCGCCCGCCGAGGATGAGATCATCGATGAGGCTAGGAATTGGGATCTGGCTATTACCGGTCTAGGTGACTGAGGTAGCTGCTCGTCGTGCAGTTTGCATGATGCAATTAGCAGCGAGCGGGTGGGTCCACCCGCGGTAGGTGTGATGACTAGTAATTTCGTTAGCGCCGCCGAACTCATGGCGAAGGTGTTAGGCATGCCTGGCTATGCCTTCGCGATTATCGACCATCCTGTGAGCAGCGCCAGCGATCAGCAGCTGGAGGCTAGGGCGTTACAGACCAGGGCGGCAATCGACGAGCAGGTTCTCCTTTAGCTTAGAAAAAGCAGTAATCAAAGGGCCAGAGTAATATCATCAGTCATTGGGCTGGTTAAAAATAAATCCCTCCGTCCCCTTTCGCGGTCCCCTTTCGCGCTCAATCCCCATCAGTATTGCCAAAACCCGGCGATCAAACTACTCTGATCCCTTAATCCAAGCGGCAATAAATAAGTTGAAACGCGCTTTTCACATTCTACCTATGTTCGGGCTTTCCCTGTTGCTGCTATTCTGCACACTGGCTTTCCCAGCTGTGGCACAAGATCGTTTGGCTGCCCTGATTGGTGATGGCAGCGTGATGCTGCGTTCGCCGAATGGTGAGACCCTGGTGAGCCTCAATCCCGGCACCCCGCTGGTGCCGGCATCCCTCCTCAAGGTCCCACTGGCACAGGTGGCATTGACCACGTTAGGTGAAGGCTTTCGCTTCGAAACTCACTTTTATCTCAATAGCAGTGGGGACCTGTTAGTTCGGGGCCTAGGCGACCCATTTCTGGTGTCCGAGGAGATTGCTCATATTGTCGACACCCTGGCCGAGCGCGGACTTAAACAGATTCGCCGCCTAGTTATGGATGACTCTGCCTTCGAACCGAACCCCGACCTACCTATTGAGAGTGGTAACAATCAGCCCTATGGTGCCCGCAATAGTGCTCTAGCCGTGAATTTCAACACGGTGAATTTGGCATGGTCATCCAGCGGTAGACTGATCACTGGTGAACCGCAGACTCCCCTGACAGCACTTGCTCGAGAGCTGGGCGCGCAGCTTTCTCCAGGTGAAAAGCTGCGCATCAATCTGGGTGATGATCCAGCCGCTGGACTGCGCCAGGCGCAGCAACTTTTTCTGCACTTTCTTGTAGAGTCAGGCATCACCCTATCCGATACGGACTTCTATCAGAACGCCGTAACGGATGAGTGGAGACTGTTTTATAGTCATCGCAGTTCCCAATCGCTACGCGATAACTTAGAGGGTCTGCTGCGCTATTCCAACAATTTTATCGCCAACCAACTCTTTCTAACGCTTGGTGTGCAAGATAGTGACTACCCTGCCACGGCAAAATCAGCTCGTGCTGCCCTGCAGCAGCAGCTTGCTCAGTTGTATGGAGATAGTTTTGGACGCGATCCACAGTCCCTGCTTATGTTGGAGGGCTCCGGCCTATCCCGCACCCAACGCAGTAGTGCCGCTGGCATGATGCATATTCTCGAAGTCTTTAAACCCTATGCCGATCTGCTGCCCGAGGTAGACGGAGTGCTACGCAAAAGTGGTACCTTGACCGGCGTCTACAACTTCGCCGGCTATATCCGGGAGCCCGATGGCCTCTATCCGTTCGTGATTCTGACTAATCAAGCTGTCAATAATCGTCTAGAAATTCTGCGCGTTTTGCGGCAGGAGCTTTAGGGGGAAAGAGTTAGCGTAAAAATACAGCGGCAGTGGGCTAAGCATGCCGCGCTATTTATTGCATCTCAATTGCCAGGTTCATGATCATTCCTCCGGCTCTTTCGTCCAAACCAAGAATAGCGGGGCGGTTGAGATAGGCTTCCAGTGTTGGCATCTTTCCGGTGCTGGTGCAGACATCAACAAATTCACCGTCGAGGCTCGTGCGGATTAGCACGGCTTGCCAGATGGCATCTATTGCGGGTTGATAGTTTTTTGCATCCAACCATCCTTTGTCGAGGCCGCGCTTGATTGCAATGCCGATCATAGCGGTTGATGAGAGCTCGGAAAAAGACCCTTTATAATCCACAACCTGATGCCAGAGACCATCAGCGTTCTGATGACGTATTAGTGCCTGCAAGTGGTCTTGGTAAGATTTCAGCAATGCAGGGAAAGCCGGGTGCTCTGATGGGAAATCTGAGAGAACTAATGCTAGGCCCAAAGCTGGAAACGCATTGCCCCGACTCCAGGCAACATCTGCTAGGGGAGAATGGCGATAGAGCCCGTCTTCCCTGAGTAACAGATTTTGCATGAAAATTATGTGGCGCACAGCCATGTTGAAATATCGGTCTTCTTCAGTAAAGACACCTGCTTGGACCAGCAATGGAGGCGCCATAAAAACTGAGTCGCTCATCTCGTTGTTAAAGGGCATGGATTCCAGCATATCGCCGTCCTCGTCAAAGCCGAGATTCGCAGCTTGAATCACCAAGTCTATTGCTCGGGAGTCTCCGCTCAAGTGAGCATATTCAGCGAACACAAGCTGGCCGGCCATTAGGGACGCATTGCTAACGACAACCTCACCGTCAGCTAAATAATTTTTTAACTGTTCTTCTATAGCAGCAGTCTGGCCTAGACGAAGGCGCCCGATCATTCCCATACCAGGTACGTAAGCCGGGGTCGAGAATTCGCGGCCGTAAATGCCCGCCAATTGCTCAGCAAGCTCACGCGGCGACCTAGCCAGGCGGCGCTCTACTTCACTGTGGGCGGCGGAATAGCGAAGCTCTGAAAATTCTAGTAATTGACTAGTCAGGGCAGAAATTTCAGCGAAGGTTTGAACTGGAATGGATCCAAGGCCTGCTACTGCTAGATTCGATGCTGCCTCCGAAAATCCAGCGCTATCATCGCCCACGATAACGATAATGTCCGGTGCATGTACACCGGTCCAGCGCCACAACGCGTGAGAAACGGGGTTCTCCTGGTAGGCTTCTCCTGGAGGGGGAAATACCAAAATATCTGCGTCAGGGTTGGCTATGGGAATTACCAAGAGGTTGACCCCACGGCCTGCCGCGTCACGCTGTGAATAGTGTTCAGCGAACGATAGCAGCTGTTCAGTGATAGGGGAGGGCCCATCTAGTCCGGCGATTACCAGCACTCTAGGCGCCGCTTCTGATTCTGCCGTAATACTGAAAGCGCGAATGACCTCTCGCTGTGAAGTCAGGCCGACATCGAGCTGAGAAATTTGCGCACAGGCTTCAGCGGTGAAGAGAAGAAGCGTGGCAAGTGCAATGGTGTGGGTGGGCAGATTCATGCGAGTTAAATGGCATCCGAAAAAAGGAGGAAAACCAAATAGCTTGTTACTTGTGTCTCTTTTTTCGCGCCCATTTATTTAGATCTCCTTTATCCAAATTTTTATTACACATTACATTTGTTGCCCTCTCTTATGTTGTATTCGTCTGCAAAGGCTTTTGGGATTGCGGCCTGCCGCTAGCTGCGTTGACAATCATGTCTGCGGTTACTGGCACTCGATTGAAATTATGCCCACCCAGTGCGTCGGAAATGGCGCAGAGTA
>CALKDE010000325.1 GCA_938082955.1 uncultured Pseudomonadales bacterium | reverse complement strand
AGCGACTTCTCTCCTCGAAAAAACGCAGGCGCGTGTTGTCATGAGCAAAGATCAGCACGCCCATGTCTGCCAGATTTTCATTGCCGCCTACGTGATCAATATGGATATGGGTGTTGACCAGAAACCGAATTTCTTCGTCGGTCACCTGCTTCACGACTGCTACCAATCTGTCCGTCAGTGGTGCGAACAGGGAGTCCACCAGGAGTACACCGTCGGGACCAACTTGAACGCCGATGTTACCGCCACCACCCGGGCGCTGTACCATGTAAACATTGCCGGCGACGAGCGTTATGGTAAGTTCCACCCCCGCAAAATTTCCCTGACCATAAGAGAGGCTGGTAGTAGCTGATAACCAAAGAGATGTTACGGTGAATAACAGTATTTTGCGTAGCTTTCCCATCTTCATTTCCTGCCCCTTACTAGGAGTGTGTATTCACAATGCATTTCGATGGCTGTGACCCGTGGTGCCTAGCATAAACCTTTCCAAGCTAGTAAGTTGCAGACATGCCGTCACATCTCGCCGTTTTACCGCCATCGTACGTGGCGCAGATATGAGCTTAATACGTTCCATCTGGGGAGCGAAGCCTACCTTCTCTCAAGCATGCTTTTAGCGACACTATTAATTTAACAACTTAAGCCTAACCCTTGGCATTTTATTACTTGACCACTACAAGAAACCCGCCTCGCGCCATTAAGTTGATAAACTGTTAGTGTCCCTTCACATTTTCATTTTATGGGAAGTTCACGTCCTAATCAATTTTCTGGCATATTTGAAATAATTAGCTGCAGAGTTCTTGGTAAGGTTACGCTAGAGCATAGAAAAATTTTAGAAGGTTTGACTGCTACGTTTTACGACTTTGCCGGTGGTTTCCAGAAAAGCTAAATCAACTTATTAGTCAATTCGCTTAAGGTGCTTTTAGGCACACTACAAGCACATGAGTTAATGAAGATTAGAAACCTAGGTGATTGACCAAATGCCCGATGCCCTGAATTTCTATGCTGGCTTGCAACACAAGTTGCTGGCGCTTCAAAAAGCGCCGCGCATATCACTATTAGTATAATATCGACGGCCTTAGCTGACTGGATTAACCAAAACAAATCTTCTTAGGAACGCACTATGATACAAAAAGACACACCTGAACTTCGCCAGTCCATTATAGATGCCTGTTTATGGATGAATAGCTCTGGTCTGAATCAAGGTACATCTGGAAATATTAGCATCCGCGCGGCCGAAGGTATTTTGATAACACCCAGCAGCTTACCTTACGAAGAAACCCGCCCTGAAGACATCATTTTGTTACCCGGTGAAGATTTATCCGGTGATGCTGCGGGTCAGCATCGTCCGTCTTCCGAATGGAAAGTCCACGCAGACATATACGATGCCCGTGATGACATTCACTCGGTTGTTCATACTCATTCCACCTATGCAACGGCGCTCTCTATGCTTCGCGAAGACATTCCAAGCGTGCACTACATGATCGGAGTTTTTGGTGGTGATAGCATTCGATGCGCGGACTATGCCCATTACGGCAGTCAGCAACTGTCTGATAACGCCCTCATCGCATTGAAAGACAGAACAGCTTGTTTGCTAGGTACCCACGGTATGATTGCCTGCGGAGGAGATTTGAAACAAGCTATGTGGCGAGCAGGAGAACTCGAAGCACTTTGTCAGCAATATCATCTAGCCTGTCAACTGGGTAAGCCTCATGTTTTAACTTCGCAACAAATAAAAGAGGTGAGGGAGCGTATGGAAACCGGTTACGGTGTGTGGCCAAAGAAATAACTTGATGCCGATTGCCTGATTTTTTGATCACACTAATTTGAACAAACTAGATTGAATAGACCCCAAAGGAGTGAATACTCAATTGAATAAGCAAAGTGACGGTTGCTCTCCGGCTGAGCAGGAAGGAGTTTATGAACTGCTGCCGTTCATCCTTAACCCAAGCAATATCGCACGATTTGAAGCCGGAAAAGTTATCATTGGTGACCGCCGCGCTTATCCGTTTTCCAAATCATTCGTTACTTGCGAAACTGTTGATGAGGTCGCGACTGCGATCAAAGACATGGTGACCCAAGGTAGTGGCCCATGGCTCTGTGCGGTCCACGCTTTGAGGATTGTCGCCAGCAAACATGTACTAGCCGCTTCCGACAGTCCGAAAAAACTACTCTCAGAATTACGACAAGCCCGAGACTTACTTGTGGTTACTCGCCCAACCAACACCGCAATAAGACTTCGTCTGGATGAAGTGCTCATCAAGGCGACAGATGCGATTAATAACAAGCAAAGTGCTGATGAATCTATCGAAGCGTCAATTAAGCAGATACTGCAAGGCATCTATGACGATTACGCAATCAGAGCCCGAGCCATGGCAGAGCTTATCGAAAATGGAGACGGCATTCTGACCAACTGTTTTGGTGAGGCGGGGTTCATTCTTGCGCTGGCATTTGCAGCCAGAGACGGGAAAAAAATAACAGTTTATACACCTGAAACGCGGCCCTATTTTCAAGGCGCCAAACTTACTGCACCGTCGATACTCGAAATTGGTGTCGAGGTTAATCTCATCACTGACAATATGCCTGCACATATCATGTCCGAGGGTAAAATCCAGAAGTACATCACTGCGGCTGACCTCATTACAGTTGATGGGCATGTCGTCAACAAGATCGGCACCTTTCAGAATGCCATCGCAGCCCATGCTCACAATATTCCATTCTTTGCCTTCGCCTGGGGTCGAGATGATAGTAAAGTTGTTCGGGATGATATCGAAATAGAAGAGCGCAACCCTGCACAGATTAGACTTGCACTAGGCACGCCAACGACGATCGATAGCATCAATGCACGCTATCCAACCTTTGACATCACACCACCAAAATATGTTTCAGGGATTGTAACGGTTCACGGGATTCTCAGTCCCTACACATTGAATAACTACCAAACTTGGTAGTGCACAGCGTTTAGAAACAAAGGAGTTAGTATGCCCGCAGCCATCATGGGGGGAACCGGAATCTATAATTTGCCCAATGTTGAAGTTGAATCAAGAGAAATGGTCAATGACTACGGTACAGCGCAAGTCTTTATGGGCAAAAGTGCTCATGAAGATATCGTCTTTTTAACGCGGCATGGCCGTGATCACTCCACACCTCCCCACAAAGTAAATTATCGAGCAAACATCCAAGCGCTCAAAGATCTGGGTGTTAGGCGAATAATGTCAACCTACGCAGTGGGCTCTATCACTGCAGATTATCCCGTGTTGGATCTTGCGGTGATTCGTGACTTTCTTGATTTCACCCACGGTAGGGCATTCTCGTTTTTTGAAGATTTAGAGCGAGCTGTAGGACATGTTGAAATGAGCAAGCCATTTTGTCCTGTCATGAGCAACAAGCTGATGGCGCTAGCATCGAAACATAATATCAAGTGTCGCGATGGCGCTACTTATGTCGCAACCAATGGCCCTCGATTTGAATCCCCAGCTGAAATTAAAATGTACCAGATACTAGGCGGGCATGTTGTCGGCATGACCTGCTGTCCCGAGGTATATCTGGCAGGAGAGTTAGGAATAAGTTTCGCTGCGCTTGCTTTGCCTATTAACCTTGCCGCGGGCTTAGAAGAAAAAATCACCCTTGCTGAAGACAATATCGATGAGGTTCGGGAGAACATGATCAACCTAATGATTGATGTGCTTCACAGTACAAACGATGACGAGTGCACCCCTCCGATATTGTTATGAGGCAGCCCTTGCTTGGATAAAAAATTAGATTACAAAAATTGAGAGACTAGACATGACGACCAAAAAAGTAAAACCCTCCCATGGCATGGGCACAATTGTTAATCATGTGGGAGAAGGTGGCCACGATAAACACGCGCATTTAATGCCAATTTATCAGACGTCTACCTTTGGTTTTGACACAGTACAGGAAGCGGGTGAAGTTTTTGCCGGCAAAAAGAAGGGTTACGCTTATACACGCACCCATAACCCGAACATGGATCACCTTGCCAATAAGATCGCCTATATGGAGGGTATCGATCTAATCAAATTGAATCCAGATGTCGAACCTTCGGAGATCGTACTAGGCAAAGTGACTTCATCGGGTATGGGAGCAACATCCGCTGCTGTTCTAGGGAAGATTGGTGCCGGTGATAAGGCGATTGTTCAGCGTGGCTTGTATGGCAATAGTTTTAAGTGGTGGTATCAGTTAGCGCCACGGCTGGGGATTGAAGTTGTCTGGGTTTCTGATGTGAGCCCGGAGAGTCTCGAACAGACCATTGAGCAACATAGCGACGCGAAACTAATTTTTCTCGAAACACCATCAAACCCTAATATCGAAGTGGTTGATCTGCAGCAATTGGTAATTGCCGCCCATAAACATGGAATTTGGGTCATTGTTGACAACACCTTTGCCACACCCTACCACCAGCGACCCCTGACCTTTGGCTGTGATGTGGTCATCCATTCCACATCGAAGTACATCAGTGGTCATGGGCAAGTCATTGGCGGTGCAATTGTCAGTACGCACCTTGATTACATGGCGCCAGGTGGCAGCGGGGTTGGGTTAACGTACAAAATGTTAGGGGTAGCTCCAAGCCCTCAGGACACATGGCTAATAAATGTTGGTCTAAAAACCTTTGAGGTTCGAATGCAAAGGCACGCAGAGAATGCACTCGCTGTCGCTACCTGGTTACAGGCTCAACCAGGAGTTGAAGAGGTCTTTTATCCTGGCCTACCGGATAACCCTTACCACGAACTCGCGAAGAAACAGATGATCAACGGTTTTGGCGGCATGGTGTCGTTCAAAGTTGCCGGCGGTGTTGAAAACAGCATGGCCTTTACTAATGCGGTGACGATACCAACGCTTGCTGTGAGCCTAGGTAATGTAGATAGTTTAATTCAACATCCGGCGAGTATGACTCACAGCGCAACACCAAAAGAAGAAAGAGAAAAGGCTGGGATTACAGACAATATCGTCAGGCTTTCGGTGGGTATCGAGAACATTGAGGATTTAATCGAAGATCTTGATAATGCGCTAAAGCTAACTTCCTAAACCCGAAAAAAAGAGAATCAATATGCATCACGCAGCAGGCGGGAAATTGTTGGGGTTTTGGGACCTGATGAGTATCTCTGTGGGGCAGATCATTGGCACCGGAGTCGTAGTTTTGACAGGTGTCAGCATCAGTATGACTGGGTATGGTGCGCCATGGGCATTTTTACTTGCGTTTGGCATTGTCGCTATACCGACAGTCTGCATCGCAGCTTTGGGTTCGGCTATACCCAGTACCGGCGGAAACTATACCTATGTTAGAGATCTCTTGGGAAGTCGAACTTCGTTTTTCTATTTGTCACTACTCATTGTTGGTCAACTTATTTTATCCA
The DNA here is from genome assembly GCA_938082955.1 of uncultured Pseudomonadales bacterium. Taxonomy (GTDB): domain Bacteria; phylum Pseudomonadota; class Gammaproteobacteria; order Pseudomonadales; family Pseudohongiellaceae; genus UBA9145. The sequence continues at coordinate 2,082 of CALKDE010000325.1, read as the reverse complement.
GTTTCGCAATCGGGTTTGCTGAATATGCCGAAGCACTAATTCCAGGTATCGACCTTGCTATCGTGGCTGCGGCAATAATGATTCTATGTTTTGTCGCAAATCTATTTGGGATAAAAACAGCAGCTAGATTTCAGACTGTGATGGTCTTAGGTTTACTCGTCTCATTGATACTTTATATCGTGTTCGGCATGGCGCATATTGAGGACTACTCGCCCTACACTGCCATCCCTACCGTGATGCCTAACGGGTTTGGCGGTTTCTTTGCTGCCGCTTTCCTATTGCGGCTCAGCCTGATCGGTTCTGAATTCATTTCTGAGTTTGGCGATGAAATGGAGAATCCAGGAAAGATGATTCCACTGGTGATGGGGCTGTCGCTGGCGATTGTTGTTGTGCTCTATATCTTCATCGCGGTAGTCGCCACCGGCGTATTGCCACTAGAGGAAATAGCGGGCAAGAATCTCGCTGCGACCGCAAAGATCATATTTTCTCCTACCGTTTACGTGGCTTTTATTGGTGGCGGTATTATGATTTCCTTAGTGACATCCCTCAACGCGATTTTCGGCTGGTGTACCCGTGGCTTATATAGGGCGACAGAGGATGGTTGGTTGCCACCGAAGCTCGCTGCGGTGAATCGACATGGTGTTCCTTACATTTATTTGACCGTGTTTTTTCTCATTGGTATTACACCGATTCTAACGGGCATGACCTTGGATTACGTCGCTATTTTAGGTAATGCTGTAGGCGCCATCTTTGGGCTATTCCCTGTATTCGCGCTTTTCAATCTGGCTAAAAGAAATCCGGAGGCCTATCGGAATGCACCCTTCCGGCTGCCGCTTTGGGCGACAAAATCGTTTCCAATTCTGGCCGTCATCATTTATGGCTACGGAATCTACTCATCCTGGGGTTTTATCGGGAATACTGGGTGGCTTCTCCTGCTTGGCTATAGCACTGTCGTACTTATCTACATCCAGCTTCGCACACCTTATGTTGCGCAGCTAAAGGAACACTAGCAATTTAATAACAGCTAAGAGGACACTAAAAGCACTACGCTTTCGGCCAATAGCAGGTATTGGAATTATCGTATTTCTACTGTGGCCCTGTTGATATTTTCTGCATTAAAATTTCCTGAACACCTCTTCTTATCTCCGTCTAGTAATTGTGGCGCAACCATAAACTGGTGGCCAATATTACTTGACCACTACACCACAATAATTTTTTGGTTGATTAGTTCTGTGCAAGGTACTAACGTAAGCCTCATACCCTGAAAAATAGGCTGAGATCTCATGAAAACCCAATTACTCATACTTATTTCAATCGTGTTAGCCCCAATTAGTGTCTCCCTCGCCCAGACGGCTGAGGACTATGTTGCGCCCAAAACGGAGTGGGGCCAGCCCGATTTGCAGGGGGTCTGGAATTTCAATTCCAGCACGCCGATGCAGCGACCCCAGCGCTTTGGCACCCAAGAATTTCTAACGCCAGAAGAGGTAGAGCAAGACCGTGTCCGGCAAGAAGAACAGCGCATCGCCGCCGATGCGGCGGAAGCCGAGCTTGTGCTGAACCCTCAAGCTCCGCCGGTTGGTGAGAGTACCGGTGGCTATAACAATTTCTGGTATGAGACTGCGAGCATCGGAGAAAACGTGCGCACGTCGCTTATCGTCTACCCAACAGACGGCCGTTTTCCGGATCGGGTCGAAGGCGCAGCGGTGCATACCGCAAACCTCGGGCCCGATGTTGAAGGCGACAGGCCAGTGCTTGCCGTCTTCGGCGGCATTGGCAAGGACGGACCAGAAGACCGAGGTCTATCAGAGAGATGCTTAATAGGCTTCAATGCCGGACCTCCATTTACCGGCGGTGGCTACAATGCGAATGTGCAGATTTTTCAGAACAAAGACCACGCGGTAATCATGACCGAGATGGTTCACGATGCCCGCATCGTCCCACTGGATGACCGTGGAATGCTCGATGATGATATTCGCCAGTGGTCAGGTGATTCTCGTGGCTACTGGGACGGTGATTCCCTGGTGGTGACGACCAGAAATTTCACCGATCTCACACCTAGCTTCAGTCGCTTTGGAAACGCCA
>CALKDE010000324.1 GCA_938082955.1 uncultured Pseudomonadales bacterium | reverse complement strand
TGCAAAAAAATAGGTCCCATCAGAACCCATCTCATGAGCATCCACATACGCGACTGGATACCATTCCAACATTGCCTTAGTCCGGCCCTGAGTCTCTGGCTGTGTTTGTATAAACCAATCGCGGTTCATGTCAAAGAGGTAGTGATTTGTTCTGCCACCCGGCCAGGGTTCATCATGCTCTGCCGAAAGCCTGTCTGAGTCTGGCAGCAGGCCCTGTGCAGTTACGAAATTATGAATGAACCGATCGCGCCCATCGGGATTCTGCATCGGGTCTATGACTACAATGGTATTTAGCAGAATCGAATCCACGCGGGCGTCGCCTAGCGATGCGAGAAGATGATAGGCAGTCAGCATTGATGCTTCGGTTGAAGATATTTCATTACCGTGCACGCCATAAGACAGCCAAGTCACCGCCGGTTGCTCAACTATAATTTGATTCGCTTCGGCCTCGTTGGTAATACGCGGATCGGCTAGAGCCTGCATATTGGTCTTCGCCTCAGTCAAATTTGCACTGTTCTCAGCACTAGATATTACGGCATAGATCAATTCTCGATTCTGCCATGTACGTGCATATTCTACGATTCTAATTCGATCAGGAGCTGCTTCGGCTAGAGCATGGAAATACCGTATTGCATCGCGATGCCAGGTGATTTGCTCACCCAGCTGATATCCAAGCACCTCATGAACAGTTGGGATGGCAGGATCATAATTGGCGTCAGGCCAATACTCGAAATCATCCTGCGCTTGAACAGGCGCAGTGATGCTTAATACTAGTAGAGTCGCTAGGGAAAGTGATCGAAGATGCATTGTATTTCTCTCTGAATTGGGTTTAATTCAATTTTGCGATTCTGATTCCACACCTCGCATCAACAGACTAGCGTTTTTCTGGTCCCCAATCTACTGAATCTAGAACACTACTCAGCCGACAAAAGTATTGTGTCACTCCTATGCAGCAGGTATAAACGAAGTCTCAGAAAAATATTTAGCGATAGCGAAGAAATTATGTCAGAGCAAACCCCTACTACGCTTAAAAATACGATTGAACTCGATTTCGAGGAGCTATCCACAGGCGAAATGAAAACCCGGGCTATAGACTTTAATACGCTAATGCAAAAAAGAAGGACGGTACGTGACTTTTCCCCTAGAGAGGTGCCGCGAGAGGTAATCGATGCCTGCCTTACAGCAGGTGGCAGCGCTCCTAGCGGCGCGCATAGACAACCCTGGCACTTCGCTTTGATCAGCGACCCCAGTATCAAACGAGAGATCCGCACTGCGGCAGAAATAGAAGAAAAGGAGTTTTACGGAAAGCGTGCGCCTCAAGACTGGCTTGATGCGCTGGCGCCACTTGGGACAGACTCGAGCAAACCCTTTCTCGAACACGCGCCTTTTCTCATAGTGATTTTTGCGCAAAAATTTAAACTAGATGCGCAGGGCAACAAGCTCAAGAACTACTATGTGACAGAATCAGCCAGCATAGCAACTGGCTTGCTAATCGCAGCCCTACACAATGCCGGTCTAGCAACCCTGACTCATACGCCTAGCCCGATGAAATTCTTGAATACGATCCTAGGAAGACCGGTTACAGAAAAACCCTTGATGGTAATCGTAACAGGCTACCCCGAGAAGGGAGCGCGAATACCGGATATAAAACGTAAGGCTCTAAATGAGTTTGTTAGCGTTCATGAACAGTAGCCTGCTATCGAAGAACCATTGAAGCCACACTAAGCTCTTAAGTTCCTTTTGCTATCAAGATACTCCTGAGTCTGGCTATATCCACATTGATTTTTAACAGTAGCTACCAGCGGCCTGTTAGCATTCATTGACAAATACTATTTCTAAATCTGAGAAAAAAGTGAATAGTAATAACGTAAGAGGCTCTAGCGGGTGGGTTTTCGTAAGAGTTTACGTTATAAAGTCTTAAGCATTCTCTCTTTTCAGGAGCACAAATTGCAAAATATTCGACCGATACTTCTAGTTATTGCGATTGCAGGTAGCTGCGGTTTGCTAAACCCTGTGAATGCTGCTGAATTGCTCCGGGAAGTGCCTGCAGGCGCTCAAGCTCTGTCCTTGCAGGGAGAGGCGCTATATGCTGCAGAACTTAATGACAGCGCGTGGGTAAACCTTGAAATCGCACAGACTAATTACGAGTCCGATCCGAACGACGCTGACAATATCATCTGGCTTGGTCGGCGCATCGCCTACGCTGGAGACTATCGTCTTTCGATTGAAACCTTTTCCGAGGGCGTGAAAAAATTTCCTAAAGATCCCCGCTTTTATCGTCATCGTGGGCATCGCTACATTTCAATTAGAGAGTTCGATCGAGCGATTTCTGACTTTGAGACTGCCGCTGAACTGATGCAGAATTTACCCTTGCAAGTTGAACCTGATGGTTTGCCCAATGCCCAGAATATCCCGTTAACAAGCACGCAAGGTAACGTCTGGTATCACCTGGGATTGGCCTATTACTTGAAACAGGATTGGCCAAGGGCACTCACCGCTTTTCGCAATGGATATAACTTGGGCGGCTATGATGATAATCTCGTTTCGACTGGCCATTGGATTTATATGATCCTTCGCCGTATGGGAAACGAGGAGGAAGCTGCTATAGCACTCAATGAAATTTCCGCTGACATGAACATCATCGAAAATATGAGCTACCATGAGCTTTGTCTTCTTTATAAGCAAGAGATTGAAATTGAAAGCATGATGGCGGCTAATGGTGATGACCCTAGTAACGCCGCAGTAGCATATGGCATCGCAAATTACTTTTATTACAATGGGCACAGAGAACGCTCAGACGAATTATTGCAGCTTATAGTATCCGGTTCTAGCTGGAGTGCATTTGGCTTTGTTGCTGCCGAGGCTGATATCGCTAACCCGCGGCGTTAGAGCTTGATCGAATCAGAAACGTTAGAAACGAGCGGAGACGCCCAGGACCAACACGCCTCCTACAAGTAAAGGAGCCATGTATCTCACAATAAACTGCCAGACACTAAACATCGTATCGCTCAATCCAGAGAGTTCAACACGCATCACTTCTCGCGGTGCTATCCAACCTGCAAAAACTGCAATTAATATCCCTCCAATGGGCATCATCACCTGTCCTGAAAAGAAATCTATTTCTTCATTTACCTGCGGATAGAACGCGCTTACAGCGCCTACCGCCCAGGCGATTACGCCTAGCGTCACCACAGCAGTCTTGCGCTGCAAATGCAACTGCTCTTCGACAGCCACAGCAGCAAGCATCAACATCGCAATGGAGGACGTGAGTGCACCCAAAGCAGCGAGACTAAAAAATAGCCCGCCAACCATAGAACCAGCGGGCATTTGCAAAAATGAATGGGGCATGGTGCTGAAGATCAAACCCATACCCATGGCCGGATCTAGGTTGAACTGGAAAACAATAGGAAAAATCATGAGCCCAGCCATAAGGGCCACAATGGTGTCGGATGTTGCAATGACCAGGCCGTCGTTGGCAATGTTAGCCTTCTTGTCTAAATAGGCGCCGAAGGTCAACATAGCTGCGCCACCAACAACCACAGAGAAAAATGCTTGCCCGAAGGCGGCCAGCATAACTTGCGGTGTTAATTCTTCAAAACGAGGGCTAAGCAGATAGTCGATGGCAGCGCTTGCGTCACCGTTTCTGATGGAATAAACAGAAAGCAGCGTGAGCATGATAAAAAACGCAGGCATACTTAGTCGAGAGAAACTCTCAAGGCCCTTGTGTAATCCGCGCAGCACAATAGCGACAGTTATCACCATGAATAGCGTTTGCCACAGAAACACACGCACAGGTGTCGCATAAATCTCTGGCACTGCACCTTCGACAAAACCGCCGCCAAATCCAGCCACGGCATACGCTAATACTCGACCCGATATAACACCGTAGATGCATAGCACCATATAAGTCGCTAAGGCTCCAATGCCACCGACAAGGCCCCACCAAGGCGAGCGGCCAGCAGAGCGAGCCATTTCTTTGGTTGAGCCAACGGCAGACAAACCCATATGTCGGCCCACAGCAAGTTCTCCGATTAGCACCGGATAGACGATACCAATAATGAACAACAGATAAACAAGCACGAAAGCCGAGCCGCCGTTCTCCCCAGCCTGAAAAGGAAACCGCCACAGATTACCCAGACCAACGGAGGCGCCAATGCCGACCATCAAAAACGAAAACCGATTTGTCCAGCGTGCCGTTGTAGGTGAAGGTGTCGCCATAGAAGTCTCTTTATTGTTTTTTTAGCATAAATCTCACAAGAAAGGGCTTATGCCTATAAAAAAGGCCCCGGTAAAGTTTTTTATCGGAGCCTTCAAAAACAAGAATTTCAACCTACTTCTTGGATTTCGCTTCCTGTCTTTCTTTTTCAGCTTCAACAACAGCTTCAGAGACTGACCTTGGGCATTGCTGGTAATGAGAGAACTCCATAGAGAACTGACCGCGACCTGAGGTCATTGTTCGCAGGCTGCCAATGTAGCCAAACATTTCAGAAAGAGGCACGTCTGCCTTAATGCGAACACCTGTGGTCCCCGTATCCTGATCTTTAATCATGCCGCGACGACGGTTTAAATCGCCGATTACATCGCCCACGTGATCATCCGGCGTAAATACATCTACTTTCATGATCGGCTCGATTAACTCGGGTCCGGCTTTAGGCATTGACTGACGGTAAGCGCCTCTTGCTGCAAGCTCAAAAGCTATTGCCGATGAATCCACTGCGTGGAAGCCACCGTCAAATAGTTCAATTTCTATGTCCAAAACCGGAAAGCCCGCTATTGGGCCGTGCTCCATCATGCCTTTGAAACCTTTCTCAATGGCAGGGAAGAATTCTTTCGGTACGTTACCGCCCACAACCTTGGAGGTAAATACATAGCCGGTACCGGGTTCACCGGGCTTAATATGGTAATCGATCTTACCGAATTGACCGGAGCCACCTGACTGCTTCTTGTGGGTGTAGGTATCTTCAATTTCCTGCGTAATTGTTTCACGGTAGGCCACCTGAGGTGCACCTACTTCCAGCTCAACACCGTAAGTCCGATTCAAAATATCGACCTTAATATCAAGGTGTAGCTCGCCCATTCCTTTGAGAATGGTTTCGCCGGAATCTTGGTCTGTCTCAACCCGAAAAGAAGGATCCTCCGCTACCATTTTGCCAATCGCAACGCCCAATTTATCAACACTGCTCTTGTCTATAGGCGATACCGCAATTGATATAACCGGGTCGGGGAAAATCATGGGCTCCAGCGTACAGGGGTGATCTTTGCTACATAAAGTGTGGCCTGTTTGTACATTTTTCATGCCAACGATAGAAAAAATGTCACCGGCTTGCGCTCTATCAATTTCATTACGGTCATCGGCATGCATTTCTACCATACGGCCAATGCGCTCGGTTTTACCTGTATATGAATTTAAAATGGTATCGCCTTTGTTTAGCACGCCGGAATACACCCTAACAAAGGTTAAGGCGCCAAAGCGGTCTTCCATAATTTTGAACGCCAATGCGCGAAATGGTTCAGCCTCAGAAACCAGGGCTAATTCACCATTCGGTTCGCCTTGCTCATCGGTTAAAGGCTGAGCCTTAACTTCAGTTGGATTGGGCAGGTAATCAACAACCGCATCCAATACCAATTGAATACCTTTATCTTTGAACGCAGAACCACAATAAGTAGGGAAGAAGTCCAGAGCGATTGTGCCCTTGCGGATGCAGCGCTTAATGTCCTCTATCGAAGGCTCTTCGCCATCTAGATAGGCCTCCATCAAGTCATCATCTTGATCGAGAGCCATTTCAATTAATTTTTCACGGTATTGCTCTACCTGATCAACCATGTCTTCAGGCACTTCGCCAACTTCGAATTTTTCAGGATTGCCCGGATCAGGCCAAATATGTGATTTGCGTGTGAGAAGGTCAACTAACCCTATGAAATCTTCTTCAGTACCGATGGGTAAAACCATGACCAGAGGGTTTGCGCCGAGAATGTTTTCGACCTGACCAACAACTTTGAGGAAGTCTGCGCCTACGCGGTCCAGCTTGTTAACGAAGATAATGCGCGATACTTCTGAGTCATTGGCATAGCGCCAGTTGGTCTCTGACTGGGGCTCAACACCGCCCGAGCCACAAAAAACACCTACACCGCCATCCAGCACTTTAAGCGAGCGATACACCTCAACAGTGAAATCAACGTGACCTGGGGTATCTATAATATTTAAATGGTGATCTTTCCAGAAACAGGTGGTCGCCGCAGACTGAATAGTGATTCCGCGCTCTTTCTCCTGATCCATGAAATCCGTTGTTGCTGCGCCATCATGCACTTCTCCGGTTTTATGGATTTTACCGGTTAGCTTAAGAATGCGCTCTGTGGTCGTGGTTTTCCCGGCGTCAACGTGGGCGAAAATACCTATGTTTCTATATAGTGATAAATCAGTCATTGTGCTGCCCAAGGGTTAGTTAATAAGTTAGGTGGAAAAACGGTGCGGCATGATACTAGATTTTCTTAGTTAAACGCGAGGAGAAAATGAAGGAAAGAGCAACGTAATATTCTGAATATGGCTCAAAATATTGTTCCTGCTCTTAGAAACAAGTGGGGACACGGCTAAAATAGTAAAAAAATGGCCTAGGATACGACCCACATACAAGTTAACCGAATCAACAGCCGATCCTACCACGCCGCTGAAGATACTCTGCGACATAGCGCTGTGTAGAGTCACCTGCGGACTCGAACGCCACATAGAGGTTCTAGCTGACCGAGGTATTCAGACTGAGGCAGAGCACAGAGCACCGATAGAAATTGTAGCTGCCCAGCTTAATTGGCTTGAGTAACTGGCACCAGAGTCTGGCGATGCTAACACATTTATAGCTGCTCTTTTTAACATCACCTGCCGCTGCTAATTCACTACTCATTAAGCTAGCCTCAATCCGATTATCGATGACAGCCCATAAAAAAAGGCCTGCGACTTAGTCCGCAGGCCTTTTTGTAATCGATAGAACCTCTACTGAGGAGGATTGCCTCGAGGCGTGCCTGGCTTGCGCCATTCGCCATACAAAAACTCTTCGGCAAATTCAGCGCACTTGAATTCGAGTAGCTGCATACTGTCCGCAACATGACGGTAGAGTGGAAAACTAATTGTCCAAGGTGCTGTGAAAGTATTTGGATCAGTAATAGTCGCTTCGTACTGAACGTGGTCCGCGCCTGTCGCAGTCCAACGTTCCTCGACTACCATTTCGTAGCTGTGGTGATTACCGGAACGATCGAACCATGTATCAGGCATCTGACCAGAAACTCGAACTACCAGCGTATCGCCTTCCCAATGCGCATTCGAATGTCCCATCCAAGCGTCAACCTGCGACTCAAGTTCTGGCTGATCAACGTAGACGATGCGATTCGATTCAGCAACTTCATAGGCTATAAGAATGACGCCTTCAGATTGCACTATCTGAAAAGGAAAAGGCATGTAATTCGCGCGAGGAACGCCCGGCATATAACACTTAGTCAATGGATCATTTTCTAGTGCGTTAGCTTTGTTCGCATCGCGAACGCGTCGCGACTGTTCATTGTAAGGAATTCTGCCGCCTTCAACGATTCCTAAGCCGGCTGGCGTTGCCGAGATTGCTCCCATCAAACCTGGGTGGGGGCCTTCTGATGCAGCATGAGGCTCAACATCATAGTGCGCCGATGTCATCGCCTGCCATATGCCGCTGAGGTCTGGCTTGCCGCTCGGTGTCCGTGGAATCTCACCACTTTGCGCAACTGCCTGCGTGATCGAGAAAATGCCAACTAAAGTGAATAGTCCAAGCTGCGCTATTTTTTTTTGAATTAGAGTTTTCATTTACTGCCCTTAATTGTTTTTGTCTTTTAGCTAATATTTAGGATTCACTATCCAATTACTATCTATTCCTTACTGTTCGCCTTCTGCTTCCCGGCGATCTTCCATGCGCTTGCCGCGCAAGATATTGAACATGCCGTAGTTACCCTCATGGCATGCATATTCGTATAGCTGACCCGCCACTTTTGTCATTGGTACGATAGCGGTAATCTTGTCGGTGAACGTAGCAGGATCATCAATAGTAAATTCGTAGTCAACGGTACCAAATGCTGTGCGGGTGAACTTTTCGGTCAATACTAAGTCCATGGTATCCCCAGTACTTGAAAACGTCTGACGTAAGCCATTAAAATTCTTCGTCTCTACAACTAGCGAGTCACCTTCATACCAGCCGCGAGAATCGCCCGACCACAGTCGAATATCATCTGCTAATTCTGGCTTGTCCCCAAGACGAACGATGCGCGCATCGTGAATCATCTCAGTCATGATGACGGCGGTATCCTTGTTCTGAAAAATTTGTACATTGTTGTTGTACAGGCTAGGTGTGAACGGAGGGCCTGAGTTGAAGCCAACTAAGCATCGTTCAGACGTGCCTCGATCCTCAGGCCCATCCTTAGCGATACCGCCAACGACGAATCTAACTGGTCTAGTACTTGGAATATCCGGACCCAAGCCACCGAACTGTCTCTGCGCACCTTCCACAGCAGGGGGAAGTCGGCCGTTTAGCGGATACACAATATGCGACGTTCGAACTGTATCGCCTATATTCGCCATCTCAAACCAGAAATCGTTGTAGCCACCGGGGTCATCCGTAGCAGAAGGAGCTTCTGGGTTAACGACAAGTTTCGCCGCAGCCGCATCCGC
>CALKDE010000323.1 GCA_938082955.1 uncultured Pseudomonadales bacterium | reverse complement strand
GAAATTCAAGCAGGCAACTACAAAGGCCCGCTACACGGTATACCCATCGCAGTGAAGGATCTGTGCTTTACGGCTGGTACTGGGACCATGGGCGGGCTAAAAGTACTTCGGGACTTCGTGCCAGACTATGATGCGACTGTGGTTCACAAGCTGCGTGAGGCAGGCGCCGTAATCCTCGGTAAATTGAATCTCACCGAAGGCGCTCTATCGGGCTATCACCGTGACTTTCCTATTCCAGTTAATCCTTGGGGAGAGAATCTCTGGGCAGGCGTTTCTTCTAGTGGGTCGGGAGTCGCCACAGCAGCAGGATTGTGCTTCGCCTCACTGGGTACCGATACTGGAGGGTCGATTCGCTATCCGGCCATGGCTAACGGTGTGGTTGGCCTTAAGCCTACCTATGGAAGAGTGAGTCGGCATGGTGTTTTGGAACTAGCAGCATCGCTAGATCATATTGGACCGATGACGCGTTCTGTAAAAGATGCGGCAATTGTATTCGAGGCAATTTCAGGCTTTGATGACAGTGATTCCAGCTCACTTAGAGATGCAGTTCCTAGAATTACGGAGTCGTTGACGGACGAGCTTAGCGGTATGCGGATCGGTGTTGATGAGCATTACCTCGCCAGCGGCACTAATCCGGCTCTGGTGGATGCGATCCACGAGGTTATCGAGGTGCTACGACAGCTCGGTGCTGAAATTGTGGCATTGCGCATGCCTAAGTCTGATCCGATGGATCTACGCAATGCGTGGTTACCTATCTGCGCCTACGAAGCACACAAGGCACATAGTGCTACCTATCCGTCCCGTGCCGATGAATACGGAGGCTACTTTGGCGATGCGCTGGAAATGGGTGCGACTATGAGTGCGCAAGACTATGTCAATTCCACCAAGCTTAGACGACAGATTAGTGCACAGTACGAGTCTGCTCTAGAGGCGGTAGACGCTGTTATCTGTCCCTCGGGCGGTTCAGTTTTTGCTGTGGACAAGGAAGTTCAATACGGCAATATGGAAACGATGAGACCAGTAATTCAACATTTCCAGGGTCAGTTTACTATTCCTGCAGACTTGGCCGGCACTCCGACTATCACTGTACCCTGCGGTTTCTCAGATGAGGGAAGCCCCTATGCCGTGCAGTTTCTTGGCGCTCGTCTGTCAGAGTTAAGTCTCTGTCGTATCGCTCATGCCTATGAACAGGCTACGCTGTGGCATCGTCGTCATCCGGCAATCTAGATAAAAAATCTTTTGGTCTAGGTCTCTTCATCTCACTATTTTCTTCCTCCATCAGAAAACCACTTTATATTCGTTGAAGGTAAATGATCCATAACAAGGATGTTAAGTGGAGAGAAATTTTCGAGTTGGTCTTGGTTTCTTATTTTTCGTTTCAAGATCAGCATAAATCTATCTGGAGATAATCTGGATAGGCTTCGATCGCTGTGATGTGACTAGCCAATGCACTAGTAGATTGCCCTAGGAAGTCGTGTTTACAAAAAAGTAGAAAAATAGTAAAAATAATACCCTTCTACAGATCGGCTGAATCTTCTGATGACGAAGTCAGTGATCAGTGCGAGTTAAGCGTGTAACAATGAAAGTTCTATTTCTTCGTCGAAGAAAGAAAGTAGAAGACAAGTCCTAGCGCGATTATGCCGAGTCCAAACAGCCCCTCGACAGGTCGGCTAACCAAAACAAAGGTTAGTGTCCAGCCGGTTAGTGCTAAATATATTAGTGGCGGTAATGGGTAGAGAAATGTTTTGTAGGGGCGAGGTAGGTCTGGTTGTCGCCAACGTAGTACGAAAATCCCTAAAACGGTTGTAAAGCTGCTTAGCGCAAGAGTAAACCCGGAGAATACCAACACTGATTCAAAGGTCGACGATAAAATAAACAACAAGGCGATGGCTGACTGTATATAGATCGCGTTTGCGGGAATGCCGTCTTTATTTTTCTTGGCTAGCGCCTTAAGCACGGGGAAGTCTTCTCCGATCACCTGAATAACCCGCGGCCCAGCCATAGTCATCGCGCTAACCGTTGATACCAATAGCATTGCCAGAACTAGTCCAGTAAATCTGCCGCCTAGATCACCAAAGGCAGTCTCGGCTGCAATAAACCCTATCTCGAGTTGGCCGGCCATGGAGTCCATCGGCGTGGTATGCAGAAAGGTAAAGTTTAGAGACACGTAGAGCACTGTCACTATTAGTGTTCCGCCCATTAGAATCCAGGGAAGTGTTCGTTGCGGATTTTCTAATTCACTGCTTAGATAGGTAGCTGCATTCCAACCAGTGTAGGCATAGCTGACATAGATAAGAGCAACAGCGAAGACGCCGCTGGTTAGTAAAGCGCCATCCCCTGCGGCAGGGAGAAAGTCAATCGGTTGCGGTGAGTCGGTAGCGATGAATGCGGCTACGCAGAAGATAACGATTATGGCTACCTTCAAAATAGTGAACACGACCTGCAGGCCGCCGCTATTGCGCCGATTGCTCGCGTGAACCAGAGTCAGCAGTATTACTAATCCTGAGGCCAGGCTTTTCTCTAGCCAGACACTCTCGCCTGCTTCAAAAACCGATGTAGCATAGGCGGCAAAAGTCATAGCCGCGAGAGCGGTAGGACCGGCAAAGCCTACGCCGGCGGAAACCCAGCCCGACACGAAGCCGACCGCAGGATGGTAAATGCGTGATAGGAAATTGTACTCGCCGCCAGAGCGCGGCATTGCAGCACCTAGCTCTGCGTAGGTCATTGCGCCACATACGGCTGCAAGACCGCCTACTGCCCACAGAGCCAACAGCACAAACCCGGAACGGATATCTAAAAGCTGAAAACCAAGACTCGTAAATACGCCGGTGCCGACCATATTGGCTACAACAACGGCCATAACCGTGAAGTGACGAAATTTACCTTGGGACATAGCGCGGGAGCAGCTCTGCGGAATGAGTTAATCAGGCTGCATTATTGCGGTGATAAGGCTCCACGTCTATGGCTGAATGAGTTGCCTGTTAGAGGCTGAAGCTGGCCTGGACACCATTGACGCGCCCTGTGGGATATTGAAGATACCGTTCTCGAAAGTGCCCGGCTGTGCGATAACAAGTTGGCTGACGATGCCAAGGCAGAAAATGGCTAGATATTTTGAGAACTTGAGCATGGCTTATTGCTATTACTGATTAATGGGAATGTGATCCGCGCTTACACTAACCGTCTGTAGCAACGGCCTAAATCGTCTAATTTACTGATTTAAGTTGAATTGTTTGGTGCTGTTATCCTAGGCACATATCGTCAAAATTCTGTTATTCTGCTCAAATAAACGTGATTTTTTGGAGCCATTCATGCGAAATCTATTTTTTGCCCTTGCCTTGTTTTTATCACCTAGCTTGCTAGCTCAGGTTAGCCAACCGGACTGGTCCTCCATTGAAGATGAGACATTGCGTCATTTCCGTGCTCTGCTGCAGTTCGATACTAGCGACCCTCCGGGTCGGGAGCTGCCCGCAGCCGAATATATTCGAGACGTGCTAGAGGCGGAGGGTTTCGAGGTCGAGATGTTGGCTACTGATCCACAGCGGCCCAATGTTATTACTCGCTTACAAGGCAACGGAGATAAAGAGCCGTTGCTCATTATGGCCCATACCGATGTTGTGAATGTGGATCCTGAGAAATGGACCTTCCCGCCGTTTAGTGCAACGGTAGACAATGGCTATGTCTATGGGCGTGGCGCGGTAGACGATAAGGATAATCTTGCATCGGCATTAATGGTGATGCTAGAGCTAAAGCGGCAGAACGTCGAGCTCGATAGGGACGTCATCTTTCTTGCCGAATCCGGTGAAGAGGGTGCTACGCAGTACGGCATCGAATTTATGGTGAACGAGCACTTCGAGAAGATCGAATCAGAGTTCTGTCTTGCTGAGGGTGGTTCGGTCGCGCGAGTGAACCGCGAAGTGCAATATGCCGGTATACAGACCGTGGAGAAAATACCTTATCGAGTAGATTTGCTTGCCACGGGCGTTGCGGGTCATGGTTCGGTGCCGCTGCAAACGAATTCTGTAACGCGACTTGCAAAAGCGGTCGCCGCAATTGCAGATTGGCGTTCGCCGATTCGCTTGAATGAGACAACTGCTGCTTACTTCCGCAGACTTGCCTCAATCTCACCAGCGGATGCTGCCCAGCGATATCTAGACGTTCTCGATCCAAATTTGGCGAGTGAAGTGGATGAATATTTTCTTGCTAATGAACCTCGCCATTCATCGATGCTGCGTTCTTCCTTGTCGCCAAATATTTTCAATGCAGGCTATAGGATAAATGTCATTCCATCTGAGGCAACCGCGAGCGTCGATTTCCGTGCACTACCCGATGAAGATATTCCGGCATTTCTTGACGAGATCCGCCGTGTGATCAACGACCCCGCTGTGCAAGTAAGTCTCGGCGATCGCAATACTCGACCACCGGGAGAAGCAAGGCTGAACACGGCTGCATTCAGTGCGATCGAAGAAAATATTAGCAAGCACTATGGCGTTATCACCTTGCCTACGATGAGCACTGGTGCAACCGACATGGCCTATCTTAGGAATAAAGGGATTCAATGCTATGGTATTGGGCCGGCTATCGATCGTGAAGATGCTGCACTTGGGTTTGGCGCGCATAGCGATCAGGAGCGTATTCTGATTAGTGAGCTACATCGCTTTGTGCGTTTTAACTGGGATGTAGTCGTTCAGCTAGCTGCGTCTGGCAACTAAATTGACAAAATTGTTTACCAAGAAGATTTCAATGAGGGGCATACAAATGGAGCACGGTAAAATGAGTCGATCAATTATTGGTGTGGCTGCATTGTTTTTCGGTTTTTCTATAGCTCAGGCTCAGTCGGATTCGGCTGCTCAAAGATCTATAGGCAATGGAGAAAAGAACTGGATTACAACCGAAGGAGTTCAGCGACAAGACGGGACACTCACATTCTCGGAAGTTCAGATCGACGGCAACGGTTGGCTAGTAATACACCCATTCGAAGGAGGTGCGCCAAATGGTGATAAGTATGTTGCCTCGGCGTATGTAAAGGACGGCACGAATTCTAATGTGAGTATCAAAGTTCACAAGGGGCTGCAAACTGGGGAAATGTTCATCGTGATGTTGCACCGCGACGTAAACGAAAATCAGGTTCTAGACTTCGTTTTCGTCGATGAGTTGAACGTTATGGACACGGCAGTGTTCGAAGGTAGCAGGATGATCGGCCATGCGATTTCTGCACCGTAAACACTCTCTATAAAGTCTATACAGGCAGAGGCAGGCCTTCGCCTTTCTTCTTTACCTTCAATAGTTCGAGGTATTAAGCTTGTCTCTAGAAATTTCCGCTGACCTTGAATGAAATTATCCGGCCTGTATTGGAGCAGCGCTTCTCAAGTTCTTCTAGAATCTGATCTCGAACATGACCTAAATAACGCTCTCGCTCTCGACACTGTGGTGAATCGCTTAGGTTGTCTATATCCAATCTTAGAATTGTGTTGCTAAAAGCGGTCACTTCCAGAAATGCAGTTACGAATGGTTTCTGCGTATCTGATTCGATGTCATCGATATCCCAGCGTTTAAAGTCCCCATCGAATCGGTTATTCCATTTAAGGCCGTAGTTCATCTTCCATGCTGGAATATCGTGTCGAAAACCGATATCGAACTGTCCGCGATGATAGTTGTTGAAGCTGCGCTCTTCCTCAAGGAAAGGGTCGATTACCTTAGAGTCCCGTATACTTACAAAAGAGGTAACAAGGACATTCGGCATGCCGAATGTCGACAGACGAACGCTGCCCTTCAAGTCCATGATATTCATTGTGCCTGAGCCGATATTGCCGACTGCTGAAGCTAGGTTGGTCGCTGACGTTGAGGCGTCGATACGCTGCTTAAAGTCTTTGTGATTGTGTTGATAGATATTCGCGCTGACTACACCGATGTCGTTCGGCAAGCGGTATTCCGCAAGAAGGTTATAGTTCCACCAGAAGTCAGGGCGCAGATCGGTGTTACCGGCCAGCGTGTTGGAATCATCATCTTCGCTATCGGTAACAGCGACAAAATCGACAAAATTAATTTGACGAACAATTTTCTCAACCAACATTCGTAGTTGCAGTTGAGGAGTTATGTCGAAGCGATAGTCGATCTTTGGTTTAAAGAAACTAAAGTCTCTTTTGTTGCTTGAATCCCCGCTTTGTTCTATCTCGGAAAATTCGTAGACGAGTGCTGTCTCTAAAGACATGCGAGAATTGATTCGCCAGTTATGAATTAGAAACGGCTCATAACGAATCTCTTCGACGCGGGTATTAGCGTTTTGCACAGTAGCCGGTACGAGGCCGCCAAAATCTTCAGACGGCGTGCCTGTGCTAAGAGGCAGGCCTAATCTCAATTCTGAATTCAGGATTGTCTGAGCGCTCTCGGCGCCAAGCTCCACATTGTGGTTCTCTATTAGATCCATCGTATAGGAGGCTCGGAGGATTCGCTCCTGAATGGTGTTGGAGGAGTCCAGGAAAAGATTTATTGACTCGGTGCCACCGCCAAATACGTCATAGCGTTCGCGTGTATTCGCTGTGTCGTTCTCATTGGCAATCAAGAGGGTTTTTAGCCTGGCGCCGCTATTGAATCGATGTTCGAAGTCGCCGCCTATTTCCCAGTTGTTGAGTTTGCCCGGCAGCTCTTCTCTTTGTGAAGCAAGGGTGTTGGGCGTATTCTGTAAGTTGACGGTCAAGCGTTCGATAGTGGTTGGGTTGTCGTTCTCTGCATACAGGGCATTGAAGCGTGCGCTGGTTTGTTCGCTGAAGCGATAGTCTAGATTAGTCGATAAGGTATAAGTGGTCTGATCTCTAATACGCTCCTCGGTAACGGTATCGTTTAGCGAAAAATCGCCCAGCACGCTTCGTTCAAAGGATTCTCTATGTTCATATTGAGGTTCCGCGGAGGCGTTTACTAAGACATTAAGATCTCCGGTTTGTGCGCTATAGCTTAGAGAGCCACCAGGCTCAGTTTGGCTGT
Organism: uncultured Pseudomonadales bacterium; assembly: GCA_938082955.1. Taxonomy (GTDB): domain Bacteria; phylum Pseudomonadota; class Gammaproteobacteria; order Pseudomonadales; family Pseudohongiellaceae; genus UBA9145. Next base: position 2,866 of record CALKDE010000323.1, on the reverse strand, counting down.
CTGAATAATAGTCTGCGTTTATGTCGTAGGAAATGCTGGAGCTAGACTGCTGTGCGGACATGACGATGTTGGCGATCTGTGTGCTGCCTCGAACATCAAGCTCGCCACCTGTCCCGCGGATAATCTCTATGCGCTCTACCTGATTCGCATTAATGCGAACGAGTTGGCTTTGTGTATTGTTATTCTTGCCCGCAGTGCGCTTGCCGTTGATCAGGATGACCGTGCCACCGCCGCCGCTTCCCAGGCCGCGTCCGCCTCTGCTGGCATTGCTTCCGGGAGAGCCTGCACTGCTTTGTATGTTCATTCCAGGAATTCTGTTGATCATATCTAGGGCGGTTACTGGCGCCCACTGCGCAAAGTAGTCTGCGGAGTACATAATGGTGGAATCATCGCCAACATTGTCTTGTGCAAACGCGCTGCTAAGTTGACTCAAGAGTAGAGTCGTTAGAGTTAGCAGCTGGATGCAACAGAGGAGCAATTTATAAAGTGGATAGGTCTTTTTGTAATTGGTGTGCATTTAGTGTTAGCGCCCAAATTATTTGGAAATAGCATTCTAAATTTGGTGCGAATTATAGATTAGCTCAGGGTGTTAACCTGTGACAAATTGCAATCGGGACAAAGCCTTAGACGAAATCCTGCGCTAGATCAAAATCAAAGGTGCGCCTAGCTGGCAGGGGGAATGGTCAGGCTGTAGGTACAGCAGGGCCTGAGGATAGAGCGTTACTTAATGAGAGCAGGTGACTCTGCCCGGCGGAGCAGTCTCACAACGCCGAGCATTGAAAATGCTGTGCTTAGTCTTTCGACTGACTTGCAAGCCTTTCTTCAGTTCGATGACCAGAGAGAATATTTGCCATCCCATAGTTGCCTTCGTGACAGGCGTATTCGTAGATGTCGTCAGTCGTATAGTCGAGAATGATTTCGCGAGTATACGGGGCGGTGAAACTGCCGGGATCGTCGGATGTAAACTGGTACTGAATCGCATCGCTACTAGTTCGGGTGAGACGCTCGACATTAACTTTTCGAGAAACTTCAGGGCCGGTGCTACTCCTGTCTGAGTAATTTGTTGTCTCGACTACCAAAGTATCCCCATCCCAATAGCCGCGCGAATCGCCATGCCAGAGTTTAATGTCTTCGTGGATATGCGGTTTGGCAACGAGCGGGATGATGCGTACATCGTGCGCCATCTCCTGAATGATCGCTACAGTGTCTCGTGTCTGCACGATCTGCCAATAGCTGTTGTATCCAGAGCCCAGTCGCGGCGCACCGAAACTAACGCAGCGCTCGCCTAGAGGCCGGTCCGTATAAGAATCGGCCGGGTGGTCTTGTCTATGTTGAGCTAGGTCACGAGCGGCGGCAATTGCCTGCTCGGTGCGCGGTGGATACTGTCCATTTGGAGGGTCGATTATCTGGGATGTACGGCGGTGGATTTTTCTATCTACCATCCATTGTGAATCATAGTTACCCGTTGAAGGATCGTAGGAATTAATTTCGCCACTAAACGCAGCCGCTAGTACGCCTTCACCGAATAATGCATCGCCTCCCTCTGCCATAATCTGGGCCATGCGTTGCTGCAGGAACTCCACATCGTCATTGGTGAGCATTTCCTTGTCGCCGAAAACCTCCGGACGCTCTACTGGTGTCATTGTGTTGTTTTCCCAGACACCCTGTAAATCGGGTTGGCCATCGATTGTTCTGGGAACCTCCCAGTCGCTAGTGGATTGGGCCACACTGAAGCTGCTGACTAGTAATAGGATGGCTGCGGATCCGCAGTAGTTTAGGACTCTGATCATGATGAAAATCCTTGGAATAGTCTGTTTTTCTAGGGTTTAGCACGCACAGTGCCTTGTATCAACGTAGGATTAATCTACCCTTTTAGCTTAACGAGTTCAAGCTCGTTCGGGCTGCCGGAACTTGCCCGAATGCGGTTGTTTCGATAATTTCAGAGTTATTATCGAGCCACAGTGCTGTTTGAGCTTAATACAGAATATTCCTAAGCTTAGGCTAGATTGGGGAAAATTAGAAGAATGGTGACGAAAAATTGCTATTTTATCTGCAACTGGCTTGCGTTCTGCCGGCTACGCAGCACCCGCAACGGGAGACCGATCAAGGCTGCAAACCGATGCTGAGCTCGTCTATGACAATTCGATCGCTTCCGAGGGAGACCCTTTAGTCTGTTTTACTTGAGTTGGGCAGCCGCTTTGCGTGACGATCCTGTTATCGCTTAGCGATGCCGCAACATCTCTTCGTTTATCTGTGAAATATTTGACACACCTAGCAGTCTCATGTCGCGCTCGATCTCAGTTTTCAGATTATTCAGTGCGCGTTCAACTCCCGGCTGCCCCGCAGCGGCGAGCGCGTACAAATACATTCGACCGCCAGAACATGCTTTCGCACCTGCAGCTATTGCTTTAAGCACATGTGTACCACGCCGAACACCACCATCGAGTATCACATCGATATCATCACCCACCGCGTCGGTTATCTCGGCGATCTGATCGAAGGGTGATCGCGAGCCGTCAAGCTGGCGACCGCCGTGGTTCGAGATCATGATCGCATCTGCGCCTATGTCCACCGCCTTCTTCGCGTCAGCCACGCTCATTATTCCCTTCAGGCAAAACGGCCCGCCCCACTGTGCGCGCAGTGCTTCGGCATCGGACCAGTTCATCGTTGGGTCTAACATTTCTGCGAAGTAGTCACCTATAGATACGGCAACGTTTGAGCCCTTCTGAATAAAATCTTTTAGCTCTGCCAACTCGAACGGTTCGCGCAGGAAATAATTCATGGCCCAGCCTGGATGCGTTGCGAAACTAAGCAGGCTATTTAGCGTTAGTCGAGGTGGCGAGGTGAATCCGGTATACAGGTCGCG
>CALKDE010000322.1 GCA_938082955.1 uncultured Pseudomonadales bacterium | reverse complement strand
CCGTCAGACATATAGTTGGTTTGATTCGATAGCGCATGGGCGGTTAGAAATCCATTGTCTTGCGGAAGATAGAGACTAACGCTTAGGTTTGTCATCTGGGGTAAGTCGTAGTTGAGTGGATCGCTAAAAACAACCGCACCTTTGGGTATTGAGACTGAGGACTGACCCGCGAATTGCAGCGACTTACTCGTGCCTGACTGGATTGAACTTCCTTCAGATTGCAATGCAATGCTGGCAGCGCCAATTTTTAGCGCTTCATTGCCATGGGCATTACTTAGACGAATGCGCACGCTGTCGCCACCCACACTGCTGTGGACGATTAAACGCAGCGTTTGATCTTGCGGACTATTGTCAGGGTCATCTTCGCCGGGCAGGGTGCTTGGCGAAGTACTCCAAGTAGTAACCCAGCGTGGGTCGCTTTGTTCCTGCGCGAAAGCGAATGGGCCCGAAACAAAAGCGGCAAATAACAGGAAGGCTGCGAGTAAAGTAACTGGAGCACGCTTAGACTTTGCTAAGCTATTTTTCTGTTCTGATATTTTCATCATCTTGTACCAAACAATTGTAAATTATTATTGTGCATCTCATCTGCACTAGCTGTGTGTAACGAGTAAAGCATAGAAACCTGAAGATGAGAATCGCAATCCATGAGTTGCGAGGTGATACTGTGCCTGCTATAAACTCGATCTGCTCAGCGCCTGAGCTATTTGCTGGCGTGTAATCAGGATGACACTAGAAAGGGGAAAGAGGCACTATGGAATTACTACCTGCAATTGAGATGGAATCGCCAAATGGCGCGGCGGTAAATGCGTCGATTATTTGGCTGCATGGCCTTGGTGCGGACGGAAGTGATTTTGCGCCGCTCGTGCCGCAATTGAGCCTGCCTGATAGTTTTGGTATACGTTTCATTTTTCCAAATGCCCCATCTATTCCGGTATCGATTAACAATGGCTTCGTAATGCCTGCTTGGTACGACATCAAGGAGATGAATATCGACCGACATGTCGATGAAGAGCAACTACAGCAATCAGCAGCTAGGGTGCACGCACTCATCGATAGAGAGATCGAGCGAGGTGTGGATAGCCGTCGCATCATCGTTGCAGGCTTCTCGCAGGGCGGCGCGGTTTCCTTCGAAGCCGGGCTGACCTACCCAAAGCCGTTGGCGGGCATAATGGCGCTATCCACCTATTTTGCGACGGCGGCCAGCATCAAGGTTAATCCCATTCAAAACAGCATGCCGATATTGATCTGCCATGGCAGCATGGACCCAGTAGTGTCGGAGGCGCTTGGGCAGAAGAGTGTAGCGACGCTGAAGAATCTAGGATTCACGCCGCAATACAACAGCTACCCCATGGAGCATTCGCTGTGCCCGCAGCAGATCGTGGATATTGCTAAGTGGATGGGTCGTACCCTTAGCTGAGTTGCGGTTCGCAAAACCAGTTGTAGTAAACCAACCATTGACCTTAGAGTTAGCTCTAAGCTTATACTTGTCCCAAGATCCAGCCAATTGGTGTAGGTTTTGAGAGTGAGAAGATGTTAGAAATTAGTGACCTAGCACAGCAGACGGGGCTTTCAGCCCATACTCTGCGCTATTACGAGAAACGCGGCCTGATTAAAGCCAGCAATCGTAGCGAGGCGGGTTATCGCTTCTATACTGATTCTGACGTGCGCCGCGTGCAATTTGTAAAGGCGGCCCGCAATGCCGGGTTCTCTCTCAACGATATCGGCCAACTGCTCTCTATACGGGTCGATAAGCACAGCCACAGCTGTCAGGAAGTTACTGACATCACCCAGAAGAAGCTGCTGGAGGTCAATGCCAAAATGGCGGAGCTGCAGTCTATGCAGCAGACGCTGGAACTACTGTTAGCAAGCTGCTGTGGTGGCCCAGAGAATGCTACTCACTGCTCCATAATGGAGGCCCTCGATGCGGGGCTGTCCCGAGAAAACGAGAACTAAGCGAGGCTATTCAATTGAACTTACTAACAATTTTCTGGAACTTACTTATCGAAAGTGCGCCCTGGTTGCTAATCGGCTATTTGTTGGCGGGCATTATCAAGCAGGTTATTCCTAGCGAATGGGTGCACAAGCAGATGGCAAAGCCGGGCTTTGTCTCTATCGTAAAGGGCGCGCTTATTGGCGCACCTTTGCCGCTGTGTTCTTGTGGAGTGATCCCCACAGCGTTGGCTGTGCGCAAGGCAGGGGCATCTAAAGGTGCTACATCTTCCTTTTTAGTGGCTACGCCAGAAACGGGAGTCGATTCTATCTCGTTTTCTTACGCGGTCCTCGGTCCAGTATTTGCTATCGCAAGGCCGGTTGCAGCGCTAACAAGTGCGATTATTGCTGGTGTATTGGTGAATACCTTCGACAAAGAGGAAGAGGTAGCAGAACCGATTGAGGCAGCAAGCAGTTGTTGCCACTCTAAGCAGCAAGAACAGCCCGAGGCAGAGCCAAGCCTAGGCGAGAAATTGATCAGCGCAGTGCAATACGGCTATGGACGGATGATTTCCGATACGGCGAAATGGCTGGTAATCGGTTTGGTGGCAGCAACCATCATTACGGCTGTCGTGCCGCAGTCTTTCTTCCTGCAGTGGGGAGATGGCTTGCTGGCCATGATCGTTATGGTGATCGTGGGTCTGCCGATGTATATCTGTGCAACAGCCTCGACGCCTGTCGCTGCCGGCTTGCTCTTTGCTGGCATCTCGCCCGGCGCTGCTTTGGTATTTATGCTGACCGGGCCCGCCACGAACATCGCTACCATGGGTGTGATCAAGGAGCAGTTGGGTATGCGTTCATTAATCGCCTATATGGTGGGCGTAATCGTCAGTGCAATAGGCTGTGGACTCATTTTAAATGAACTGTATGCCGCCTACGGTTGGCAGTTGCAGATTTCGATGATGGAGCATGGTGAGAGCTATCCACTTTGGAGGCAGTTAGCTGCAGTGTTGTTGTGTGCATTGCTTGCTCGAGTTTGGTTGCAGCCTTTGTTCGCGAGAAAGGAGGCTAAGGCGGAGATGGTCGAGGCGACCTAGTTCACAGTTATGCGGTGCTCGGTATTGAGCTGGAAAACGCGGTCGGCCGAATCTGGAAGTGTCCGCAGGCAGTGCCGCGTTAGACGCTCAAAATGTTGAATAAAATGTTTGATGGCCTTGCGATCCATCAGCCCACTGGCGTTCGTAACCGCGAGCGTACGGAGCTTCTCCTCTTGCAAGCTGCGCCATTCTAAGATCTGTTCGAACCCCGGCGCTTGTAACATCAGCAGTATGTGAATTTTTTCGAATAGAGATTGGTAGCTCCCCGCCAGTTGTTGATTGACGTAGGCGCGCCAGCGGCCGTCGCTATCTTCATTGATCTCTAATTCGTTGATGGCCTGTGTGAGTTCATCACCTGCTTGCGCTTTTGCGCCGACGAACCAGCCTTCAAGAATTATAATATCTATCGGCCCCTGTATTTGCTCGCAGGCAGCAACAGGCCGGCAGTCATCGAGTGACTTGTCGAACCTGGGAAGGGTAATTTGCTGATTCGATCCGGCTGCACAGAGCTGTTCAATCAGGTTCAGCGCGAGATCGACATCGTGTGTTCCGGGTACGCCGCGCGAGCGCAATAGAGGATGAATTTCGTCTGCCAATTCCTGCCGCTTTGCCTTGGAATAGTAGAAGTCATCGATAGAGAGGTTGACCGTGCGATACCCGCTGCTCGTGAGCAGTGCGCTCAGCAATTTCGCCAGTGTAGATTTTCCTGTTCCCTGGGCGCCGTTGATGCCGATTAGAAATGGGCCTTTCCGGCTTGATTGAATCTCAGCTTTTATATCGCGAACCAGAGGCAAAAAGTACTGTGTCGCATCCAGCAAATAAGTCGATGGAAGGCGCTCCTGCTGAATAAAATCTTTAATAAGTTGTTGATACATTGTGTGTAGATTAACAGTTAAGAAAATGCAAAGGCAAAAATTGATTCTATGAACACTGTTCGGTGTGTTCACAAAACTTCCTGTGTTAGCATCGAATCAGTAATTCAACTTCTACTGTGCCGACTCGATTACATCTCTTTTCGCCCAGTGTCTAATGCCTAGATTTTAGACCGACAACCGATTCTATTTTAAATGAAATCTTCACTGCTGCCAGAACGCCCCTTGATTATATCGCCCACCTTAGCGGCGACCATAGGCTTGGAGGAGGCGGTCATGCTGCAGGTATTGGCTGAGCTAATCCACGGCAAGGAAATCTGCCGGCGTGCTTCGAATCCGAGCCTTGACTGGGCCGTGCTAAGTGACAGCGATTTCCAGACCGCTTTTCCTTTCTGGGTGAGCGTAGACATTCGGCGAGTGCAGAACAGCTTACAAAATCTGGGGCTCATAGTTGTTGATCCAATTGCAGAGTCACGCACTGGCTTTTATGCGATAGACGATCCTGGCAACCAAGCCACAGACAACAATGCGGCGAGTTTCCGGTCCATGCCCGGTAGGCAATCCGAGGCACCTCGAGTTGCAGCGTCAATTTCGGCACCCCCGCTACCGACACCCGCGATTCCAAGT
>CALKDE010000321.1 GCA_938082955.1 uncultured Pseudomonadales bacterium | reverse complement strand
CAGCGAGAAGGTAAAGACTCCAAGCTTGGTCCATATAAGGAAACCAGAATACCGAGATAGTCTGTCCAATAGACATAATAATATAAGTCGGCAAAGCTCCAATCACATCACCTAGTTTCCCCCCCACAATACGGCCTACACCCCCAGCTAACATCAGCACGAGAAAGACGCTAGTCGCGAACTGCAAGGTGTAATCCGCATCGGTGAGCATTGGTACAAGGTGCACAATCGGCACAGCCATACAGTTACAACAAAACATAACGGCAAGACACATCCACAGCACAACTTCTTGCTCAGACAAGGGGAAATGTCGCACTTCAGTTTCTGGTGATACCCGCGCTTTCTGACGCCTAGGAGATTCACGCACGAGAAAGCCAATCGGCAACGCTATCACCAAGTAGGAAATCGCCATCGCCTGATAGGCCCACTGCCAACCATTAGCGGTGATCGCCATTCCAGCAAGATACGGTACGACACCCTGACCGATCGCACCACCGGATGCGGTGAGGCCCAGAGCAAGGCCTGGGTTGTGTCGAAACCAGAATCCCACGTTTGCAAACAAAGGCGTAGACGCCATAGCATTGCCGAACGCGCCAAATAGAAAATAGAACGCATAGAACTGAAAGATATTCGTCTGCGCACTTAACATGAACAGACAAAGAGACATTGTTAGGGCAGCGACAACGCCGAACCAGCGCGAGCCATATTTGTCCGCCACAAAGCCCCAGAGAACGCCAAACAATGCGGAGGAAAATGCTATCGCCGTATAGCCCAGTGAAGTTTCTGCCCTGCCCCAGCCAAATTCTGCAGACAGGGGTTTTAAGAAAACTGATATAGCTCCAAGGGCTCCGAATGACAGTCCGCTCAGAGTAAACACGACAAACACCATCAACCAACCATAAGCCGGATCACGCTCAGTAGACTTTATTTCTGATTTCATGCTCTTGCCAGGGGAGGATGTTGTAGGCGCAGTCTATCTGTTACTCATCTATAGAGTAAGGGAATTGATAGGAATGGATCGATATTATGTCAAATCAGCCCCACTACGCTGGAGGGAGTTAGACTAAGAATAGAATCCAGTATTCACTGCTTATAAACACCAAAGCTAAGCAAGAACTTGCGGCGAAAACCGACGCCTTCTTCCAATCAGGACCTCTGTGTTGGCAGCTATCATTCTCACCCACCGCATTGGTAGTAAAGAAGACATTGCGCCCGGCAAGCACGAATGCGAGAAGTGTTACGGCGATAAGAATCGGTTGATAGCGCTCGAAGAACATAAGGTTGCTCATCCAAGCACCGCTGACTCCCGTTGCCAAAAGTGCTAATGGGCCGAGGCAGCAAATACTCGTCGTGAGCGAAGCAGCAATTCCGCCAGCTATGAGATGGCGGTAGTCGGTTTTCTTTTTTGTAGTTTGCAAACTCAATCCCGTTCTAAAATATTATACAAACCGGCCTTAAGGGCCGATAGTTACGGCTGTCTAACTACAGAGGGAAATCCAATATTGGTTGTCGCGGCAACCAACAAAGATGTATCGACTTCTTTACTCGCGACGATCACTGTCGCTGTTTTTTCATCTATATCTACTTCGGTCTTTATAACACCTTCGACTTTTTTCAGTGAGTTGCGCACGGCAACAATACAGCCTACTCAAGTCATGTTCTCTACATCGAGCACGATGACATCTTCACCCTGTTGCAACATTCCAGCTTTCTCAGCATTTATAATGCTTCCTGCCAATAGCAACAATACTAGCAGTGTCATCTCTACTGTTTTTTGAGTTAATACTCCAAGTAATCGCATTCACTTAACCCTCTTAATTTATTCAACTTCTATTTATACGTATTTTAGACAACGCCGGCGCAGCAGGCGCAGCCAGTTACTCCCCTCGCTATAACAGTCTCCGCAGCTTTAACATTCTGCTCCGCTGTACGACGTGTAGCAGCGGCAGAAGCGGCACTCGCAACCATTGATGGGGCAGGTTTTGCCATCGCAATTTCTTGCCCGAAATAACCTGTGTAAATTTGATATTGATGCTGAGCGATGTCTGTCGGTACACGAATAGTATTAGCATTCAGAACCTGCACATCAGTAATAGTTGTGCCATCACAAATCACCACGGCTTCTCCCGCATTGGGTAAGTTAGTAATTTGCCAACTTGTTGCCTGACCAGCAGCGCCCCTGTCCCCCACATAAGTGCCAATATGAAGTACGCCACTATCCTTGTCATTCCATGCGGTGTCGACGCCCAGGTTTGGATAATCGACGCCTTCCAGTGTCGGCGCACTGAATTTATCCATATGTTTGACCTGAAAAATATCAGCCCAATTACCTTCGGCAATTTCGCTAATCATTTGTCGAGCACTACCCTGCCCCCGCGGCCAAGGTTCACCGTTATTAAACCACCAACCAAACTTATCCATGTCTTCGCCAAACCATTTAGGCTCAAAATCACGCTCTGCTGCTGCACTAAGGCGTGAGACAGCAGTATGGTCACCAAGCGCCTTGGCCAGGACCAACCCAAATGAGTCTGCCGCTATTTCTCGCTTAGGGTCATGCCAACCAAGAGTTCTCGCAGTACCCTCATATATCTGGGTAGCGATCTCAGGAGATTGCGGCATAAGATAGAAAGCTGTAGTAGATCCAACGCCTGCTCCAGGAAAATTGACCTTGAATTCTGCCAAGGGGTCATAGTACAAAGTCATCGATTCAATCTCATTCTGGCCATTAATGCTCATATAGTTATCCTTCATGAACTCTATCCAGTTCTCAAAGGCACCATGAGCGTTTGTCATCCCCAGCTGATCAGATAGATATATTCCTAGACCCGCAGCGGAATTACAAAGCGGCCATATCTTCGTGTTCTCGCATTGCGGGCCTTCGGGATGAGCAATATATTGACTGTGCAGATGTTCTACAATTTTCGGCTGAGTCCATTCAAACATTTCATTCTCGAAGCCAGCAATCTGCCAGGGCTTCTCCCACTTGTCATCGCCAGAGATGTATTTGTACATAGACAAGACCAGATTCAACCAGCCACGAAAAAACAAATTACCGTCAGCCCCTATAGGATCGGGTTGCAACCCCCAAGGCTCGACACCATTTGCAGTCCAGCCAGGGGAATCATAATTACCTCGGACGCGTTCCGGCCATGACTGATAACCAGGCGCATTTAAGGGGCCGTAGTTTTTGCGGTCAGGACTTGGACCAATAAAGGTATTCCAATCAATAGCTGCCCAGTAAGAAGTATGCCTTGTCGCCAGTTCATCCATGATACGAGTATAGACTTCTCTCCATGCTGGCGTTTGATCCGCCATCATCATGATGGGGTAACTAGAATCGGCCAGATCGAAGCGCGGGTAGCTCAACATTGGAGCCGAAGTGTATTGATCCCACCATGGATGGGGGCCATTCCCATCTTCCGTCCAATCTATCTCGCCAAGAGGCACATTTATGCCCCAGGGCCGTTCAATATCTTCGGAGTAGGCCCAGTCATCAGCCGTGGTAGCTTTCTGCCATATAAAGCGCATCCAACCCTTGGTGCGCTCGTTGTGTTTGGGATAGAAACTGGGAGAGTGGGTATGCGTAACAGAGGGTCCTGATTGTGCGCCTACACAGGCTCCTAAGGTGGATGCACCGCCTACGACAGCTGCGCCCTTTAGAAAATCACGCCTACTATTGATCGTATTTCTCGACATGCTATACCTCAAGATGTGAACAGAAAATTGAACTTTTTATTCTGGGTCTTCGATTTTTTAGCCAGTTTAGAGAAATATTGGGTTGATTTCCAGACATTCAGATCCCGCTAACGGCTCGTAACTCTCCAGATTCTGCGCCATCTGATACAATCTTTTCTAATTAACGCCAAACTTGAATTATAAGACCTCGAACGCCGAAGGAACTTTGGATGCACTCCACAATTGCACTTAATCTGACCCTGCCTGCTCTATTGCTTCTTGCCGCCTGCAGCGATGAGGGCTCAAACATTGACGCCCTAGAATCTGCAGTTGCCAGCACTGACTGCGCACAGGCTGACCTCGTACTTCATAACACAAGCGTCTACACATCCAACGAGAATCAGTGGACGGCGGAGGCTGTTGCTAGCAAGAACGGCAGAATCGTATTCGTTGGTTCCAATCTTGATGCAGAGAAGTATATGTGTGACTCAGCCCGAGTTATCGATCTGGCAGGCAAAACAGTCTTCGCAGGATTCACCGATAGCCACCAACACTTGGAAGGCGTAGGAAAGCGCACAAAAACTCTAAGCCTCTTCGGAATTGCTACGCTACGAGAGACCGTGCAAACCATCGGGGACTGGGCTGCAAATATCCCCGACGGCGACTGGGTCCAGGGACGAGGTTGGATAGAGCGGGAATGGACCGATGAGCAGCGCTTCCTTAATAAGTACGACGTCGACTCATTTACCCCCGACAAACCGCTGTTCATGCCGCGAGCCGATGGCGTATCTGCATTAGTTAATTCGAAAGCGATGGAACTCGCGGGCGTTACCAGGGACACTCCCGACCCTGAGGGCGGGA